>CAZNTR010000020.1:0-33224 GCA_964575925.1 uncultured Chitinophagales bacterium | reverse complement strand
GTTACTACAGAGGCCGTCAGGTTTTAACTGTTAAAGCATAATAAATTAGAAAAAAAACTATGAGAATTGCAGTAGATGCCGTTGGCGGTGATTTTATACCCAAAAGTCCTGTCGAAGGCGCTCTCGAAGCTTTGGCAGAGCGCCCAGATTTATCAATTGTTTTAGTCGGCCCTGAAGATTTAATAGCTTTAGAATTGGCAAAATATGACTATGATAGAGAAAGAGTCATCGTGCAACATGCGCCTGAAATCATTCAGATGCATGATTCACCTACTAAAGTTGCTAAAACAAAGCCAAATTCTTCGATGCATATTGGTTTAGGTTTGCATAAAAAAGGTGAAGTAAATGGTTTTGTAAGTGCTGGTAATACGGGTGCTTTGTTAGCTATTTCTACTGTAATTCTCGGTCGTTTAGAGGGAGTTCTTAGACCAACAATAGCTTCTGTATTCCCAACAGTTAATGGATTTCGTATGCTTGTAGATGCAGGCGCAAATCTAGAAGTTAAGCCTGAATTTTTATATCAGTTTGGAATAATGGGTAAAATCTATGCCGAAAATATTCTTAATGTTAGTGATGCAAAAATTGGTATTCTAAATGTTGGTGAAGAAGAGGGTAAAGGCACTGAGGTTTTAAAAGAGGCTTATACTCTTCTTAAATCTGTTCAAGGTTTTGTCGGGAATATTGAAGGTCGTGACATTCTTCCAAATAATGCAGATGTATTTGTTTGTGACGGTTTAGTTGGTAACATTACTTTGAAATTTGGTGAATCTATTGCTACTTCTTTACAAAATATGATCAAAGCTTCCATTGTGCGAAATAAACTTAATGAAGATCAAGCTTATTTGGTTTCAAAAGTTCTTCGTGATGCCTTATCACCATTCGATTACCAATTAGTTGGCGGTGTTCCTTTCCTTGGTGTTAACGGAGTTTCATTAGTCGGACATGGAAGTTCAAATGCAACAGCAATAAAAAATATGATTTTTGCAGCCATAAAATGCGTTGAAAAAGATGTTAACGCACAAATAACTGCTGCTTTAAAATTGACTTTGGGTTTTGATGAGTGAAAAAATTTTAGCTAAAGTAACGGCTGTTGGTCATTACTTACCTGATTATATAATGACAAATCAGGAAATGGAAACGCTGGTTGACACTAATGACGAGTGGATAACATCAAGAACTGGAATAAAAGAACGTAGAATATTAAAAGATCCAGAAAAAGCCACTTCTTACATGGCTACGAAAGCTGTAGAAGAAATTTTGAAAAGAAGAGGTATTAGTGCTTCTGAAATCGATGCTATCATTATTGCAACAATAACTCCTGATTATTTTTTTCCTGCTGTAGCTTGTTTAGTTCAAAGAAATATTGGAGCCGATAAAGCTTTTGGTTATGATATTTCTGCAGCTTGTTCAGGTTTTCTATTTGCATTATCTACAGGTGCTCAATTTATTGAATCAGGTCGATACAAAAAAGTCCTTGTAATTGGTGCTGATAAAATGAGTTCTATTTTAGATTATTCTGACAGAACTACTTGTATTTTATTCGGTGATGCTGCTGCTGGTGTGCTATTAGAACCCTCTGATGATGGTAATGGAATTATTGACTACCTTCAACGTTGCGATGGTTCAGGAGCAGACTATTTAATAATGAAAGGTGGTGGCTCAAGGCACCCCTCTTCTCATGCTTCCATTGACGATAAACTGCACTATATTACCCAAGATGGAAAATCAGTTTTTAAAAAAGCAACAGAAGGTATGGCAGATATAGCTGCTGAAATAATGGAGAAACATAACTTAATAGGTGAAGATATTACCTGGTTAGTACCTCATCAAGCAAATCTAAGAATTATTGATGCCACAGCACGCAGAATGGGAATCGGGAAAGAAAAAGTTATGATTAATATTTCCAAATATGGAAATACAACAGCTGCAACTATTCCTTTATGTTTATATGATTGGAAAGATCAGTTGAAACCAGGAGATAATTTAATCTTAGCTGCTTTTGGTGGCGGATTTACTTGGGGTTCAACTTATATAAAATGGGGAATATGAAAAAATGAGTACCTCCGTATTATTCCCAGGACAAGGTTCTCAATTTGTCGGAATGGGTAAAGAATTTTATAATTCTAGTGATTCAGTAAAAAAACGATTTAATCAAGCCAATGAAATTCTTGGTTTTGATTTAAAAGAAATCATGTTTAATGGTCCAGATGAAGACTTAAAACAAACTGAATACACGCAACCAGCAATATTCTTACACTCCATTGCGATTGCTGAAACTATTTTAGATTTAAATCCTGAAATGACAGCAGGGCATAGCTTAGGTGAGTTTACTGCTTTAGTGTATGCTGGTGTTATTTCTTTTGAAGACGGCTTGAAATTAGTTCGTAAACGTGGCATGCTCATGCAAGATGCTGGAATTAAAAATCCTGGAGCAATGGCGGCTGTTATCGGCATGGATGACGCAAAAGTAGTAGAAATTTGTAAAAACGCTTCCGCAAAATCTACTCTAATTGTTGTTCCGGCTAACTTTAATTCTCCAGGACAATTAGTAATTTCGGGTCATGATGAAGCAGTTGACGAGGCTCTAATAATGTTAAAAGATGCTGGTTGTAAAATCGCAAAAAAATTACCTGTTAGCGGTGCCTTTCACTCTCCTTTAATGTCGTCGGCCTTAATTGGTTTGAAAGAGAGTTTAAATAAAGTAACTTTTTCAACGGCTAAATTTCCTGTGTATTCTAACTTTACGGCTGAACCATCGGTTGATGGATCTGTTCTTAAAAATAATGTACTTCAACAACTGTTAAGTCCTGTTCAATGGACAAATACAATGATTGCAATGCGACAGAATGGCGCAACAGAGTTTATTGAAATTGGTCCAGGTAAAGTTCTACAAGGTCTTGTTAAACGAACATTGAAAAATGTTGAAATTAAAGGATTTCAAAAATGATACAATTTAATCTAGCACAAAAAGTTGCTCTTGTAACTGGTGGATCTAGAGGTATTGGTAAATCTATTGCTTTAGAATTAGCCCAAGCTGGAGCTAATGTAGTTATTACCTTTGCGAATTCACATAAAGGCGCTCAATCCGTAGTTGATGAAATCAATAGTTTTGGAGTTAAAGCACTAGCACTTCAAGCTGATGCAGCAGATTTTGCAAGATCAAATGAAGTTTTAGATGAAGTTGTTAAAACTTTTGGTAAGATTGATATTTTAGTAAATAATGCAGGAATAACTCAAGATAATTTATTGCTAAGAATGTCTGAAGATCAATGGGATAACGTTATTCAAACGAATTTGAAAAGTGTCTTTAATTATTCAAAAGCGGCGATTAGACCAATGATGAAACAAAGAAAAGGTTCTATTATAAATATTTCTTCTATAATTGGAATTACAGGAAATGCAGGACAAACTAACTATGCAGCTTCTAAAGCTGGAATGATTGCATTCTCAAAATCTCTTGCAAGAGAAATTGCTTCTAGAAATATTAGAGTAAATTCAATTGCCCCCGGTTATATCACTACTGATATGACAGACAAATTAGATGAAAAAACACTCGAATCAATTAAATCTGCAACTCCATTAAGTAGAGCAGGCTTACCAGAAGATATAGCAGCAGCTGTAATCTTTTTAGCATCAGATGCCAGTAGTTTTATTACTGGAGAAACGATTAAAGTTGATGGAGGAATAGCTATTTAACCTATTGTGGTTAATTCAGTTCCATTTTCTATATTTACACAGTGAATACATTAAACATTCGACAACAAACATTAAACTAAAGGAATAACATGTCCCAGGATATCGTAGCAGCAGTAAAAGAAGTAATCGTTGACAAATTAGGCGTTGACGAATCAGAAGTTACTTTAGAAGCAAATTTCACCAATGATTTAGGTGCAGACTCATTAGACACAGTTGAGTTAATTATGGAATTAGAAAAAGCTTTCGGAATCTCGATTCCTGACGAAGAAGCAGAAAAAATTACCACCGTAGGTGATGCTATTAACTTTGTTAAAACCAAAGTAAGCAACTAACTTTTCTTAATCAATTAGATACTCGCTCATGTCTCGTAGAAGAGTAGTTATTACAGGTTTAGGTGCTCTTACCCCAATAGGTAAGAGTACTCCCGAGTTTTGGAATGGACTTATTTCAGGAAAAAATGGTGTTAGAAACATCGAAAGTTTTGATATAAGTTTATTTGCAACTCATTTTGCTGCGCAATTAGAAAATTACAATCCCGATGACTATTTTGACAAAAAAACTCATCGAAGACTAGATAAATTTTGTCAATATGCTCTAATTGCTTCTGATGAGGCTGTTAAAGATTCTGGCATTAACCTGGAAACATTAGATGTTGACAGAGTATCTGTTCTAATAGGTTCAGGCATTGGAGGGTTTGGCACCTTTCATAATCAGTCTAAAGCTTTTATTGAAAGAGGTCCAAGAGGAATATCTCCTTTCTTTATTCCAATGTTGATTCCTGATATCGCATCAGGGCAAGTATCTATTAAGTATGGCTTTAGAGGACCAAATTTTTGTGTTGTTTCTGCCTGTGCTACAGGTTCTCACAACATTGGATTGGCTTTTGATTTTATTGCTAATGGACAATGTGACTTCGCTCTTTGCGGTGGCGCAGAAGCTCCTATTGTTGAAATGGGAGTAGGAGGCTTTAACGCAATTAAAGCTATGTCCACAAGGAATGATGATCCAGCAACAGCGTCTCGACCGTTTGATAAAGATAGAGATGGATTTGTACTTGGCGAAGGTTCTGGAATTGTTTTTCTAGAATCTTATGAGAGTGCTGTTGAAAGAGGATCAAGAATATACGCCGAAGTTGTGGGGTATGGTTTTTCAGCTGATGCTTATCATATTACTGCTCCTGACCCTAAAGGTAATGGTGTGAAATTAGCAATGACCAACTCATTAAGAATGGCGGGGATCAAAGCTGAAGATGTTGATCATATTAATATGCACGGAACTTCAACTCCTTTAGGTGATATAGCAGAAACTAATTCTATAAAAAGCGTGTTTGGTGATCATGCCTATAAAATTAATCTAAGCTCTACTAAATCAATGACAGGTCATACCTTAGGTGCAGCAGGTGCAATTGAATCAATTGCTACTATTATGGCAATCTATCATGGAATAGTTCCACCAACTATTAACTTTAAAACCGCTGACAGCGAATGTGACTTGAACTATACGTTCAATCAAGCCGAAGTTAGAGATGTTAAATATGCTATCAATAATGCTTTTGGATTTGGTGGTCACAATACTTCTTTAGTTTTTAAGAAATTTGAGGAGTAATGTGTTAATGTCATGCTAAAATTTTTCAATTTTTTTGCACCCAAGACTAATTTTACTCTAGAGCAAAAGCAAAAAATTGATTTTATGGAATCATTGATTGGGGTAAAAATTAAAAACCCCAATCTATATTTTAGAGCACTTACACATCGATCTAAATTAGCAGACGATAACCTTTTAGATACTGATTCTTATGAACAATTAGAATTTTTAGGTGATGCGGTTTTAGATTTATTGATATCGGAAATCTTATTTGAACGTTATCCGAAAGAAAATGAGGGTTTCATGACTAAAACAAGATCTAAACTTGTAAAAGGTGTAACCCTAGCTAAATTATCAAAAAAATTAGATTTAAGTTCATTTATTGATGTTGGGGAAAGGGCTAGAGGGCAAGGAGTTGAATTTTCCAATTCTGTTTTAGCAGATGTTTTTGAAGCTGTTGTTGGCGCTATCTACAGAGATCAAGGGTATAAAGTGACGTCCAAGTTTGTGCGATTTATATATGAGAAGTTTCTTGATATTGATTCCATCATTCATACTCAGGATAACTATAAAAGCGCATTATTAGAATATAGCCAAGCGAATAAAATGCCTATACCAACCTATGCAGTTATAGCTGAACACGGACCCGCTCACAATAAAGAATTTCACATTGGTGTTTATTTGAATAATGATCTAGTTGGTGAGGGCAGAGGTCAAAATAAAAAAAATGCAGAACAGGCTGCGGCTATGCTTGCACTAAAAAAGATGAATGTTGAGTATATGATTGAATGAATTCATTCGCTTAACTGTTACTTTTTGAGTACTTTTCGGGGTAATTTTTAATCTTGATTTTATCCCTATGAGCCTAGAATTAAATGTAGTAAAAACCAATCAATCAAAATTAGATCAAGTCAATTTTGATAACTTATCTTTTGGTGCCGAGTTTTCCGATCACATGTTTATTTGTCTTTATAAAAATGGGAAATGGGAAACTCCTTCTATTAAACCTTATGGACCAATCTCATATATGCCTGCCATGTCAATTCTGCATTATGGACAAGGTGTTTTTGAAGGAATGAAAGCGTTCAAACAAAAAGATGGAAAAAGCATTATTTTTAGAACTGAAAGTCATTATGAACGTTTTATTCGTTCTTGCAAACGTGTCGTTATTCCTGAACTTTCTAAAGAAATATTTATAGATGGTTTAAAAAACTTACTTCAGTTAGATGAAAATTGGATTCCTAAAGATCAGTTTAAATCATTGTATCTAAGACCTTTTGTCTTTGCAACTGATGAATATTTAGGCGTGCGTGCTGCAAAAACTTATGCCTTTATGATAATAGCTTCACCTGTTGGTAATTATTACAAGGAAGGAATTAATCCTATAAAATTAACTACCATGCCAGATTATGTTAGAGCTGTTAAAGGTGGCGTTGGCGAAGCTAAAGTTCCAGGGAATTATGCTGCTAGTTTATTGCCTGCACAAATTGCTTTAGAACAAGGATTTACTCAAGTTCTTTGGATAGATGCTAATACAAAATCGAACATTGAAGAAGTTGGAACATCTAATATTTTCTTTGTTGTTAATGGTTCTTTAATTACACCTGCATTGAGTGGTTCTATTTTATCTGGAATTACTAGAGATTCAGTAATTAAATTAGCGACTCACAAAGGTTTAAATGTCGAACAAAAAACGGTTTCCATTCAAAATATTTTCGATTGGCATAAATCTGGATCATTAACAGAAGTTTTTGCAACTGGAACTGCCGCAGTTATTTCACCTGTTGGGTCTATTCATCATCAAGGTGAACGAGTTATATTGAATGAAAAAGAAATGGGTTCGGTTTCTAAAATGTTATACGCTCATTTAACTGACATTCATCATGGTTATCAACCAGATCCATTTGGATGGTGTGACCCAATTAAATAACGAGTATTTATTAATACTACTGTGTTTTTATGATTGCAAAACTAATAAAGCCAGAAATTGAAGAACTCATCAATCAAAAGAATTGGCGTGAAATCAAAGAGATTATCAATGATGTACCTGCCGTTGATGTTGGTGAACTACTCGAAGATTTAGATAACCAAACGGCTTTATTGGTTTTTCGTTTAATTGAAAAGAAAAAAGCTTCTGATGTTTTTTCTCATTTACATCCAGATACTGGGGTTGAATTATTAAATCAGTTTACTTCTCTTCAGGTTAAAGAAATTATCGGTGGACTACCACCTGATGATAGAGCTGCATTTTTAGAAGAATTACCGGGTAATTTAGTTCAATTGATTATGAACAATCTAAGTCCGGCTGAATTAAATGAAGTTAAAGTTTTATTAGGTTATCCTGAGTATAGCATTGGTAGAATTATGACTCCCAAATACGTTAAAATAAAACGTGATTGGAGTATTGAACGCTGTATGTTACACTTGCGAAAATGGGGGAAAAGCGCTGAAACTATTAACGTAATTTACGTTGTTGATGGTATTGAACGATTAATTGATGATATCACAGTTAATAAATTAATACTTGCTGATCCAGATGAAATCGTTTCATCTTTAATGGATGATAGTTTTGTGGCATTAAATGTAATGGATGATCAAGAAGCAGCGGTTAAAGCATTAACCAAATATGATAGGGTTGCTCTACCAGTTGTAGATTCAGATGGTGTTTTGGTTGGAATTGTCACCGCTGATGATGTATTTGATGTTGCTGAAGAAGAAACAACAGAGGATATGCAATTGATGGCTGGTATGGCTGCTTTAGATGATTATTATTCAAATACTACCATATTTGAAATGGTCAAAAAAAGAATTGGTTGGCTAGTAATTCTGTTTGTTGGTCAATTATTTACGACCTCAGCCTTAAGTGCTTACCAAGATATTATTTCTAAAGCAGTGTTCCTTTCTCTATTTATTCCAATGATTATTTCAAGTGGAGGAAATACGGGATCACAAGCGGCTACTTTAATTATTCGTGCCTTAAGCACTGATGATTTAAAACGTGAAGATTGGGCTTTAGTTTTACGAAGAGAAATACTATCTGGTTTGTTATTAGGGACTTTAGTTGCTTTTTTTGGCTTTTTTATTCTTTTATTTTATGCTTTTCTCAACGGTCAAGAATTTAACCTCGTACTTTGGTTAAGTTCAGCTGCAATTTCACTTAGTCTATTAAGTGTTATTATTTTCGGAAATATATTAGGGGCAATGTTACCATTTTTACTTACTAAAATGGGATTTGATCCAGCGGTTACATCTGCTCCATTTGTATCTACCTTAAGTGATGTTACAGGAATTTTAATCTATTTCACGATTGCAATTGCTATTTTAAAAGGAACCATATTCTAATTTATCTCAAGAACTATGAAACAATATCATGACTTAGTTGAACGAGTATTAACTCAAGGAATTCGAAAAGAAAACAGAACAGGAACTGCAACAATTTCAAATTTTGCTGAATGCTACAAAGTAGATTTGAGTGATGGCTTCCCTTTATTAACTACAAAAAAAGTAAATTTCAGATCTGTAATTTTGGAGTTATTATGGTATCTACGTGGTGAAAATCACATTAAGTGGCTTCGAGATGATAATAATTGTCATATTTGGGATGCTTGGGCTAGGGAAGATGGTTATGTCGGTCCAATTTATCCTGTTATGTGGAGACGTTTTCCTTACACAGAATTTGAAAAAATCGGTTTTGACGGTAATGCGTCCATAATTTCTACTGAATATCCAGTCCAAAAAGAGTTTGATCAAATTCAATATGTTATTGATGAATTAAAAAGCAATCCAATGAGTAGAAGAATTGTTGTTTCTGCTTGGCATCCAGGTTTACTCAAAGAAATGGCATTACCACCTTGCCATCTTATGTTTATTTTTAATGTGACAGGGGATAAACTTAATTGTCATTTAACCCAACGTTCAGGTGATATTGCTCTAGGTATCCCATTTAATCTAGCTTGTTATGCAACGTTAACAATGATGATTGCTAAAGAAGTTGGTCTTAAACCTGGGTTTTTCGCCCATACAATTGTGGATGCTCATATTTACGAAAATCATATTGATGGCCTAAAAATTCAATTAAAAAGAGATTTTTTAGAACTACCAAAACTCATAATTGCTGATAAGCCTTTTCATGAACTTTCATTTGAAGATTTTAAACTTGAGAATTATACTCACCATGCACCAATTAAATTTGAAGTCGCAGTATGAGTAGTCATAAAATAATTTTAATTGTAGCACATGATCCAAATTTAACTATTGGTGTAAATGGCAAAATTCCATGGCATTATTCAGAAGATTTAAAATTCTTTAAGAAAACCACTTTAGGATTCCCAATTGTCATGGGTCGAAAAACGTTTGAAAGTATCGGGTCAAAACCTTTACCAGGAAGACCTAATATTGTGTTAAGTTCAACTTTGATGGAGCAGGATGGAATAGTTGTTGTAAATGATCCCGCCAAAATCTTCGATTTGAATTATGAGACAAAAGAAATTTTCATTGTCGGTGGCTCTGCGATTTACGAATATTTTCTGCCTTTTGCTGAGGAATTAATTGTTACTGTAATTAAACATGAATTTGAGGGCGACACGTTTTTCCCTGATTACAGAAAAGACCTTAAAACTAAATGGATTGAAGTTTCTAAAGAAGAGTATCCAGACTATTCATTTATCAAATATAAAGCTGTTTAAGATTTAAAAATAGATTATAGATATAATCATCTTACTCTAACTTTACATAATATAAATTATGCGTATTATGAATATCGGGTTAATTTAAACCTAATTCTTTTAGTACTTCATTCTCGGTCCAAGTATTATCTGGCCAAATCTTTTTTACTAAACCTTTTTCATTAATATAAACTGTTCTGAGATTATGAATAATTTGTTCTGCATCTATTTGAGTTATAACCGAAAAGTCTGAGGTCATAGTTTGAATTTCTTGTGGCTTAGCAGTTACAAATTTCCAGTTTGTGAACTGATCTACATATTTTTTACCATATTTTTTTAGTACTTCTGGAGAATCTCTCATAGGATCAAAACTTACTGATAACAGAACAACATTCGAGTTTACTGTTAACTTGCCGTGTATCTTTTTGAATTGAAAACTCATTAAGGGACAATAATCTGGTATAGGACAATTCGTATAGATAAATGTTAGAACTATTTTCTTTCCTGATAAATCTTTTATCTTAAATTCATGTCCATCTTGATCTATTAGTTTATAGTTTGGCAAAGAATCTCCTAATTGAACAAATCTGCTATTTTTTACCATTGGAAAAGCAAACTCTTGTTTTGAAGCAATATTTCCCAAACTAGCAATACTACCTTCATCTAATGGCTCAATAGCAAATATGTAAGATTTATGTTCTTCTAGGTTTACATAATATTTAAATTTAATGGGAGTTCCAACTTCTAAATGTTGAATCATAACTGTGTCAGCAACTTTAAAAGGCATAGTCATGGCATCCATATAACCTTCTATTTTTTCATGTTCGATAATCAGTGAGGTATTCGAATTACTAAAACCTGCAACTCTACCTTTAACTTCAAATACTAATGCTGAATCTTTTGTTAAAATCATATATACCAGTACCAAGATGGCTAATAGGCTTATTATTTTACCAATTGTTGTTTTTTTCATGGAGCTTGTTGTAAATATTCCATAAATATTTTCCTAGCTAGACCACTTTTTTTTGCCCATTCTAATTCTTTGTAAAATTCACTCATAACTTTAGCTTTATTTGGATGTAAACTCTTTTTTGAAATTGCCATACTATACGGTTTAGCAATTAATTTATGTGGCAAATACGTAATTTCATTCGCAATTTGTAATGATCTTAATGTGAATCTACCTATTGTTTTATCAGTAAGATATAAGTCAATTTCACCATTTTGTAATCGTTCAAAATTTTCTTGATCATTTGTACCTTTTAGAACTCTTATTCCTGAATTCCAAAAATTTTCACTGTAGGAAACTCCTTCAATTACACCAACAATTACGTTTTCAGCTTTTAATTCGTTGAGACTTAGATTTTTCCAGGTAATACTCTTCCCTTTTTTTACAAAAAACACATATTCAGATGTCCACATAAAATTTTGAGGATGTTCTTCATTTTCAAATCCATCAGGGTACCATAACGTTGATAAGCGATCTTCTTTAAAAGAAATGGAAAGAATTGCATCTAATTTCTCATTTTTCAATTTATCGAATGCACGTTCTTCTGCTGTTCCAAAAACGATTTCATAAGGTATCTGTAACCTTTTAAATAGGGTATCCACTAATTGAATATTAATTCCAGTGGGCTTCCCATCTTGCAAATACTCAAATGGGATCAACGTTTCAGCTCCAATTTTAAAGGGGTCTTGGGCTACAACTTTTATTATACTTATAAAACAAAAAACAATTAGTAGTAGGTTTTTCTTTAACATGATTCGTTATATGATATTAACTTCTGTCTGTAAACTTATAGAAAACATTTTGTTAACAGATATTTTTATTTTATTTACTAGATTGATGACTTCTTCAGGAATAGCATTCCCATAATTCACTAGGACTAATGCTTGTTTTGGGTAAACTCCAACATCATTTTTTCGGTAACCTTTCCACCCTGCTTTTTCAATTAACCAACCTGCCGGAATTTTTATTTCTTCATTTGGCAGCTCATAATAAGGTATATAGGCATAGTTTTGCCTTAATACATCAAATTTTGACTTCGCAATAATTGGGTTTTTAAAAAATGAGCCTGAATTACCAATTTCATCTGGATTGGGAAGTTTTGAACTTCGAATAGATAGGACTGCATCAAAAACATCTTTAATTTTAGGTTCTTTAATGTCAGATTTAGTTAAAAAATCAATTACTGGTTTATAACTCAAATTGAGTGAATAAAAACTTTTTTTTGTCAACATGAAATCTACAGATGTAATGATTACTTTATTTTTTAACTCATTTTTAAAAATGCTGTCTCTGTAGTCGAAGTTACAATCAGAATTTGAGTAGTGAACTTGTGTTAAATCATTCAATTTAATGGCATTTACTTGTTTAATTACATCTTTAACTTCAACTCCATAGGCACCAATATTTTGAATTGGTGATGCACCAACTGTTCCAGGAATTAATGCCAAATTTTCAACACCGCCTAAATTTTTTTCTACGCAATACTTTACAAATTCGTGCCAATTTGTACCAGCGTTTACTCTTAACGTTTGGTAAGAAGTAGAATCTTCAAGTACTTCAATTCCTATTATTTTCATTATTAAAACATCACCCTCAAAATGATTACTAAAAATGACATTGCTCCCCTCTCCTAGAACAATCCATTTTCTTTGATTTTCTTTATTAATAAAGTATGATGTTAACTCAACAATGGATTTTATTGGTAAAACTGATTCAGCAGAAATTTCTAAATGAAAGGTGTGGTAATTTTTAAGAGAAACAATCGTTTTATTTTTCATTTTAAAAATATTTATACCTAAAAAATAAGTAATTTAGTTCTTTAATACATTTTATTCTTTCTATTATGTCGTCATTTTCAATTATAAAAAATATCATCTCCTTTGTGCATTTTACTTGTTTGTCCTTTCTACTTTTACTTGTTTTATGTAATGATGCCAATTCGCAACATGTGGATTCTTTAATTGTATTAAATAGTGATGCTAGAGGAGGTTATGACGCATTAAAATCAATACAATCCATAACAATGGAAGGAAAAGCAACTTTAGGAAATCAAGATGCTACTTATAAAGTGTATATTCTAAGACCAAATTTTATTCGCATAGATTTAATCGGGAAATCGAATAAATTATTTCAGACCTATGACGGGCTTAATGCTTGGACTCTAAATGAGAATATTAATCCATATGAAATTGAAATGATGGGTTTTCAAGAAAAAGAACGACTTGTTACAGAAGCTGATATTGATGGTCCTTTAATAGATTATTCTGCAAAAGGTCATACAATAACTCTTGAAGGTGTCGAAATTACAGAAGGTAAGAAAACCTATGTTTTATTGGTAACTCAATCTGATGCCACAAGAAAAAGACTCTATATGGATGAGAAAAGTCATTTAATTGTTAAAGAATCTACTTATAGAACAGTAAAAGGTAATTCACCTTTAGCAACCAATGTTATTAAAGCCGAAAGCATTTTTGAGGGATATTCAAACTATAATGGCTTTTCATTACCCAAACTAATATCAACCTATATAGATGGAAAATTAATTTCAATTTTAAAAATCGAAAAAGTCGAATTCAATACAATCAATTCAAAAGATTTTTTTAGTAAAGAAAAATTAAAACAAAATTAACAGGAGTCTTCACTTAAGAATAAATGAACTTGTTGATGTTGAAAGAAAAGAGCTAAATCGATTCAGTTGAAAACATAAATCCCTCGCCTCTTACAGTTTGGATATAATCATGCTTAGTATAATCTTTTATTTTCTTTCTTAAATAAGATATATACACATTCACAAAATTTGTATGAGTATCGAAATTTATACCCCAAACTTTTTCACTAAGCTCATCTCTACTTATTACTTTATTTTTATTTTGTATGAGATAAACAAGAAGTTTGAATTCATTGTTTGTTAAAATGGTATTGTTATTAGCAACTTTGACATCTCTTGTAATTAAATTTACCCAGATATCTCCTATTTGTACTTCATCCGATTTAATTCCACCAGAAGATGAACTTCTTCTAATTAGTGCATCAACTCTTGCTAGAAATTCTTTAAAATCAAATGGTTTGGTTAGATAGTCGTCTGCACCTGAGTACAAGCCTTTTATCTTATTATCAACTCCATCTCGTGCAGAAACAATTAAAATAGGTGTTTCATTTTGAGCTGACCTAACAGATTTAACAACGCTCATTCCATCAATATCAGGCAATCCCATATCAAGAATAATTAAATTATATTGATTTGATTCTGTTAAGTTAATTCCTTCAACACCAAATGAGGAAACAGTTACTTCATAGTTATTTTTCTCCAAAATGGTTTTCATCATTAACTGGAGTGTTTTATCATCTTCAATAAGTAGAATTTTCATAGTTTTACCTGAATTTTTGTACTTAAGTAATTTACTTAATAAATAGCTTACATTTCAACATTTCTATAACCTAAGGTTAGTAACCAGTCTTTAATTTGAATTAAATCATCATTAGATAGTTGGTGACCACCATTTAATTCGTGAAATTCTGCCTTTAAATTATGGATGTTGCAATAATTTATCATTTCTCGCTGAGTATTTGGGTCAACTATTTTATCTAATTTACCATTAAATGCAACAATTTGAATATGATTTAAAACATCTTGGTCTTCAATTTTCGCTTTAAACCACTCCGTTTTAAGACGTCCATTTATCATGATTAAATCATTGGCATGCTTCCATCTTGTAAAAGCCCAATAACCAGCTAAATAGGCTCCCATTGAATAACCAACAAGTGTAATTCGAGAAACTTCAACAATTGGAATAATTTGATCTATAATTTCTTGTATAAATTCAGAAGTATATTCAATAGAGTTTAAATAAGTATCATCTGAGTCATATTGATAATAACTAAACCCTTTTCTATTCTTTTCTTGTGGATTAAGCTGAAGTGCATAAGGACCTTGAATGAATAAATGATAAGCATCTAGTGTTAACAGAGATTCAACTTTTGCCTCCATTTCATTTATGTCTTCGCCATAACCATGAAAGTAAACAATCATAGGTTTTTTACCTTGTTCGCCGCTTCTTATCAGCTTGTAGGGTACTTGTAATTTAAAAGTCGATTTACCAGCGATTAATGTATTCATTTATACCTTAATAGATTAAAGTCGAAATATAAGCATGCAATGCTAATTATGGTAAATAAATAAAACATTTAACAGAAATAGTACCTTAATTATCTTTATTAAATAGATAATATAGCCTATCAAAATTAGGAGTGATATTAGTCAAGCAAAGATATACTTTTTATTTGAACCGAATTCTAAAAAATTAATTTTTAAAATGTTTAACTTATTACTGATTTAATGAAACCTTACTTTTACCTATGACAAATATTAGACAAGACTGGAGTAAAAAAGAAATATCAACGATATTCAACACTCCTATTATGCAATTAATTTATACTGCTTCTCAGATTCACGCTAGTTATCATGAGATTGGTGAAGTTCAAGTTTGTACTTTATTATCCATAAAAACGGGTGGCTGTTCTGAAGATTGTGCTTATTGTCCCCAAGCAGCAAAATACAATACAGGAATTGAATCAGAGAAACTTATGGGAATTGATCAAGTAATGGAAGCCGCAAAAAATGCAAAAGAAAGCGGTAGTACACGATTTTGCATGGGTGCTGCTTGGCGAAAAGTTAGAGATAACAAAGATTTTGACAATGTAGTTGATATGGTAAAAGGAATAAATACATTGGGTTTGGAAGTCTGTGTAACCCTGGGAATGTTGACTGAAGATCAAGCTTTACGTCTAAAGCAAGCAGGTTTATACGCCTATAATCACAATATAGATACGGGCGAATCATATTATGAACATATTATTACAACTAGAAAATATGAGGATCGTTTAGAGACTATAGGAAATGTTACTAAAGCTAACATTTCGGTTTGTTCTGGTGGCATAATTGGGTTAGGTGAAACTGATGAAGATAGAGTTAATATGCTACATACCCTTGCCACTCTCCCTATTCATCCTGAAAGTGTTCCAGTAAACGCTTTAGTTGCTGTAGAAGGAACACCGTTAGAAAATCAAAAAAGAGTATCTGTTTGGGAAATGATACGAATGATAGCAACGGCTAGAATATTAATGCCCAAAGCGATGATTCGTTTATCCGCAGGTCGAATTTTCATGAATACCGAAGAACAGGCTTTGTGTTTTTTAGCAGGAGCAAATTCAATATTTACAGGTGATAAACTTTTAACAACTGAAAATAATAGTTTAGAATCAGATAAAATAATGTTTGAGACCCTTGGTTTAAAACAAAGAGCTTCATTTAAAGATGTCGCTAAATCTGTAGAGTTTGCATAATTACCTATTCTGATTTAAATACTCCATGAACAAAAAAACCTGCAATTGCAGGTTTTTTTGTTATCAGTAATTTATTATTTGTAGAATTAAATTCTAATTATAAGAGAACTAAATGCAAGACCAAGTTTAAAACCATTACTAGAACTTGGGGTATATAAAGCTCCAAAATTAAATTCGTAATTTCTAAATTCAAGACCCGTTCCAAAAGTCACAGATGAACCTGCGTACCCACCAGTTCTAAAGCCTGCACGTATTGGGAAAAACCCAAATTTAGCTTCAACTCCATTACTAAAAACCATACTAGTAGAATTTACTCCAAAATCGTTGAAGCCTTTTCCTATATCAAGTACATAGGTAATGTTTTTCCAATTTACAGCTAATCCGATGTTGGCCATAGTTGGTAGAGATCTAGAAAACATAGTTCCTCTTTCTTGAAGATCACCATATCCTGCATTAGCTAGACTATCTTTCATTATATACTCAAAATAATTTTTAAAATCACCATCAAACTCTGCATCGATTCTATCCGTATCATAATCCAAACCATCGAAGCGAAATTCGCCATTTGCTCCGAACACACCAGCATTTTCTGAAAAATTAACTTTCCCAAAATCGGTTAGAGCAAATGCCACTTTAAATTTAAAATCTCTGTTGAATGTAGGTTCCCATTCGTAAGTCAAACCTAAGTCAAAGCCAATTCCAGTTCCATTACTTGGACTAGCGATATTATCCGTTGCATTATCAAAATATTTCTTATCAGAGTCAAATAAATCACTGAAAACAGCATTTCCTGATGCTTTATCTGAAATATAATTCCGAATTCCGTCATTGATACCGCCATTTGCTTGGAGTTCATAATTTATTTTGTGACTTATGTACTCACCAGATTTAACTTCCATAGTGGATTGCAAATCTAATTTTGCATAACTCAATGCCATTAAATATTTGGGAGCAATTCCTAATGTTAATCTGTGAAAACCATTTTCTGTATTCATGTTAAAGATAGGCATAGCTAAACCTACTGATAGTTCAGTTAAGGCTAAGGCTTCAAAACTCATGTTCATTGCAGTAGGCGTTCCAAACAATTCTTCATTTAGACCTCCCATTAAAAGCATCCAACCTGAGTTTAAACGAGTGTCTGCAATAACTCTTGAACGAGCAGCAACTGCAATGGCAAATTTATCATTACCGTAAGTAAATCCAACTGGTATAATATCAAGTTGAACAGATGCTGAATTGGATTCTTCGCCATTAAAAAATGCAGGGACAATATCGTTTTTTAATTGAGATACCGAATAAGATGTTCCATTTGTAAAGTTATCATTATATGCCGTCATATTCAATAATGGACCACCTAATTGTAGGTTAAATGGCGCAAAACCAAATGTTACAGAAGTATTTGGTCTTCTATGATAAATATTGGCAGGATTTATAAATAAGGCTTCAAAGCCATTCATATAGGCGGCACCTGCACCACCCATAGCAAGCGTTTTTGTTGTCTGAAATCGTGGTTGAGCAAAACCATTGTTAATTTCTAGGAAACTGGTAGCGACGACTAAAAGAACTGTTATTTTTACTATTAACTTCATTGTACTAATTCCTTAATTAACTTTAAATTGACCTGTAGCAGATCCATTAATACCAATTTCAATATAATCGTTTGCTCGAATTTTGACATTGACTCCACCACTTGTTTCTGTTGAAAGTTTTAATGACATATTATAAACTTTGTTTAATTGGGTTGCATTGGTAATTTTTAAAGTAGCTGAACCTTCGCTAGGAACCGATGTATAACCGTTTGCATCTATTTCAGCAGCATCTAATTCAATAGGCTCATAATCAACAACTACAGGATTTTTGAGTGAATCTTGGAATATAAAATCGACTTTAATTCCTAGTGGTAAATTGTTAATATATCTAAGTGCCATAGACATTTCTTTTAGTATAATGGTATCATCTTCACCAGGAACACTAGTTAAATCTTGTTCAAAATCTTGACTAATCTCAAGTGGGCCATTCTCAGTAGAAATAGATAATGGTATTTCAATACCCAACTTGGTATCAAATTGTATAGGGTTAGCTAAAAAGCTTTCCACATCATCATCTGCATTAATCGTTGCAAAACCTAATGTTCTAATTGTTGCTGGTAATTCCGCTAAAAAATCGTCGACATTAGAATTTGTTTCATTGAACGAAACAGTTCCTTTGTAAGATTCTACGGCAGTTGTAGCATTTACTCCAAAAGTGAATTTAACAAGATTAGCTCTATCAATCGGTACACCGTTATAATACATTTTTGAAATGTCATCATCTGGGAGAACAGCATTTTCATTTTTACCTTGCATGAATAAGTACGAACCATCTTCCTTTACACCTGCAATCGCCATAATTATTGAGGCTTTTACTCCTAGATTAGTCGTGTACTGTATCGACAAATTACTGCCAGTTAATTTTAAGTTATTTAGTTTATCACCTAAATCGCCAATTCCATCATTTTCTATAATTTCAGCCTCATCGTCTGCCGAAATATCTAATATGTCTTTTCCATTACTCAGTGCATCAGTTCCAAGAATTACACTTTTAGGAATTACACGACCTAAAGCGGAACCGACTTGTAAATTATTAATAGATAATGAAGCTGAAACTTTATCAGTGGCAGAAATGGTTCTAAACGGTTCATCAGAAAGTCTTGAATCTTCTGTTGCACCATAGATTTCATATTTAACAACGTTATTTACAGCTTTTATATAATAGTCTGATAAATCAATAACTATTGGAGGTCTTTCATTATTTTCTTTCCGTCTCAATCTAATAAAAGTAAGACCATCTCTAACATCACCCATGAAACTAATAACTAAAGGTTCACCTTGTTCATTTACTATACTGTAAACACTTATTAATAAAGTATCTAACTGTACATCAAGCGAGTTCACCAAATTTTCTAATCGTAATTCGCCACTCTTTAATTTTATATAGTGGTCACTATTTGTAAATAGAAAATTATCTTTATCAATTTCAATTGAATCCGCAGTGCTGAAAATTTGAGGTTTGAGTCTAGAAGTAGCAGATTGAACAGATAAGGAACCAACTATTCCAATTCCAATTTCATCAAATTCTGTCATTTGTGCAGTTGCACCATTACTACCAGGTGAACTAGCTGTACCTAAAAATTCAATTACATCAGAAACAGCTTTTCCAGCAAGATTTATAGAAGCTGTTGTACTTGATTTTGGATCTATAGTAATATTATTTAATTGACCTATTACAGAGCCTGAAGCAAAGTATTTTGACGTGTTTTTTGCAACAAAAGCATTTTTATTTTGAATAGTTAAATTTTCAATGACCATTGGTATTTCTAAGTCATTTTTGAACGTCATATTTAAACTTCCATCATTTACTTGAACTTGCACAAAATCACCTTCAACACCTGCTTCATCACGTAGGTCAATTCCATTTTGAGCATCAATAACAGCATTTGCAATTGAAACTTCCATATTTGTAGTTGTTGCTTCAATAGAGATAGCATCTGTATTGTTTACTGCAATTGCTCCACCCTGAGATCCAACAGTTCCTAAATTTAGATTGTAACTTAATACCTTTGTTAACTCTGCTCCAGCAAGATTGAAAACTACAGTCGCTGTTTCATTACTTCCTAAAAAATTTCCGCTAGGATTTACTGGGATTAATGATTTTACGGCATCAAGTATTTCCCCTTTACTATTTTTAAGTGTTATAGTTGGAAATGAATTAAAGTCTGCATTACTTAAGGGTAAATTTGTACCGTTTTTTAGAGTAATTTTTAAAGCATTAATAGTTTCACTCTGTGAATCAGACATTACTACAGATACAAAACCATTGTCATTTATCTCGATATTTGGTGTAGTTGGACTCAAACTTTGAGCTGGAATTTCAGCAACAGCTTGTTTCACTTCTAAAGCATCTTCAGATAAAGTTAGAGAAAGTGAATTTGTAGAATTTACCTGATAATTCTGATTAATCCAGTTAATCGTTAACTGAATTTGTAAATCAGTTTCTAGGACTTCATCTTCAGAGAAAGTGAAAACACCGTTTTGAGTAGAACCATGATTTATGTTTGTTAAATTAATCGGAGTTCCAATATTTCTACTATTTGCATCCGCATCTGAAATTAATTGAGCATTCATAGATGCAATATCAAAACCAAGTGAATTTGAAAATGAAATAGCCAAACCACCAGATTGAATTGTCGCTGAAACAAATGAACCTGCATCTACACTAACTTGAATTTGCGTATTTCCAGCTAAAAGTGGACTTGAAACAACTGGAGGATTTTGACCAGTAATTTCATTAAAACTTGTCGCTCCTGTACCATTAAATTCAGGCTTTATGGTACCAATTTCAGCAGAAACGGGGTCAGTTCCTTGAGGAGATTGTTCAATTTTACCAACTCCTGCGCTAAAATCTGCTGAAAAGTCGTCTATTTCAATAGTTCCAACTTCAGATTCAAGCGCAGATGGGTTTACGTTTACAGATGGAATTGCATCTTCTAAGTCACCAATTTGAACAGAATCTGTAAAAGAAATGAATAGTACATTCTCAGCATTAGTACTAAATAATGTGTCTATTTTCCCTTGTGTTGTATCTATAAATGCGTCTGAACCACCAAGCATATAAAACCGCTTATTTTTCAAAAGTGGTAAATCATTTTTAATATCGATGGAAAAATTGGGCTTGTTAGGCACTTCACAAGAGCTTAGAGCCACTATCAAACTTATTCCTAAAATGAGGATTTTATTTATTCTCATTACATTTTGTTGTTTCAATTGTTAGTATTAGTTTAGTATGAAAGCGATAACCTTGCATTATTACATAATGTTCCTCTATTCAACAGTTTCGAATATATTTAAGTATATTATCCAGAATTTGTCCCAATACATCATTGGTGCTTACATACATCGGCATAATATAAATAGTATTCCCTAAAGGACGAAGCAAATAACCTTTATCCAACATATTTTTTTTAAGTTTTAAACCAATTGGGTTCAAATAATTAGAGTCATATTGTGATTTTATATCAAATGCTAATATAGTTCCGCATAATCTAAGTTTTTCTAATTTATCACATTGCGAAAGTTCTTCTAATTTAGATTCATAAAACAATTCAATTCTTTTTCTTTCATTTTCAAATGGTTGAATTAGACTTAATGATGCAAGAGCAGCCGCACAACTAATTGGGTTTGCCGTGTAGGAATGACCATGAAAAAAAGTATGTGTTTTATCATCTGAATAAAATGCTTTGAATACGTTTTGGCTTGTTAATGTTACTGAAAGTGGTAAAAACCCTCCTGTAATTCCTTTAGACAAACAAATTAAATCAGGGCTTGTTTGTGCTTTTTGATAAGCGAAAACTTCCCCAGTTCTTCCGAAACCAGTCATTATTTCATCATAAATAACCAAAATACTATGTTCTTTACAAATGGTATCTAATTTTTGTAAGAATACAGGTCGGCACATATTCATCCCTCCTGCGCCTTGTACCAAAGGCTCAATAATTAGGCAAGCAATTTCATCACTATTTGTATTTAAATAATCCTCAATAATTGAAAGTATCTCGTTTTCTTTCTGTTCTATAGTTGTATCACCTAACCAGGAAGAAGGATAATCAAATCGTTGAACATCGAAAAAAAGATGACTAAATGGATTAGAAAACACACTTCTAGCACTTGCACTCATTGCACCAAAAGTATCCCCATGATATGAATTTGAAAATGCTATAATTTTTGAACGTTTTTGACCAAATAAATTTGAATAGTATTGAATACAAATCTTAATTGCCACTTCAACAGCTGTAGATCCGTTATCAGAAAAAAATACCTTCGCAAATTGCTGATTATTTAACTCAAGTAATTGCTTTGCAAGTTCTTCTGCTGGGTTGTGAGTAACATCTGCAAACAATACATGATCTAAAGAGTCTAATTGTTTCTTTATGGCTTGAACAATGGTGGGATGTCGGTGACCATATAAATTAACCCACCATGAAGAAACAGCGTCAAAATAGGCTTTACCTTGTTCATCATACAGATAAGCACCTTCACCTCTAATTATTTTAATAGGATTATCGGCTGACTTTAAATGAGTAAAAGGATACCAAATTGGATGTAATTCATTCATAAAACACGTTCTATACTAAAATGGTAAATTAATAATCTTAAAAGCTTGCGTTAAACTAGTTGTGTTAACCTCATTCATTATTTCTACATGACCTAAAATCGGAGCATAACTCAATTTTTCTAGTGATTTCTCATTTTCACTATTTTTGAGTCCATTTAAAATCAGTCCCATCACTGGGATATTTCTACTTTTTAAGGCTTCAAGGCTTAATAAGGTATGATTTAACGTTCCTAACTGAGTTCGACAAACTAAAATTACTGAAGATTGAAGCTGTTTAATCAAATCTATCATATAGAATTCATTATTGATAGGAACTAATAAGCCGCCAGCACCTTCTATTAACAGCTTTTTCGATTCTGTTTTTGGTAAACTAAAATCAGTTGCATGAATAGTTATTCCCTCGGCTTGAGCAGATTCATGTGGTGATCTTGGTCTTTTTAAACGAAATCTCTCTGAAATAAAGTGATTATCTGGTAGTTTAGTAACTCGTTTAACAAATTCTGTGTCCGTTTCTTCATCTAAACCACTTTGAATAGGTTTCCAATAGACTAAACCTAAGTTTAAGGTTAATAGTGCAGAAACTATCGTTTTTCCAACACCTGTATCTGTTCCTGAAATAAACAATGAAGACATGCCAATAATTTTATTTGTTTACAAGTAACTAAATAAAGATACAATTCAAATCCAATGTAATAACAACATTTTCTGTTAAATCTAAGTTCTATGATTATAAAGAATAGATACTATTACTGAAGTACTTCCAATCTCAACCCACTTTGATTTTGAGCAAATTCAATAGGGTCAAAATTATTTGTCACAAATCTGTAACTTTACTCATCAAGATTGCATAATACACAATTATGGTCAGTTACCGTTTTTTGATTTTAGTTTCTCTCCTTTTTTTGATTGAGCCCAAAGAAGTGATTTCTCAAGATTCATTAGTCTGGAATTTGACATACACCGATTTATTGGATAAGGGAACCGTACAAATAGACAAAGGCTGGAAATTCAAGCCTGGAGATTCACTTGAATGGGGTTTAAAAGATTATGATGATTCTGATTGGGTTTTATCAAATTCAGCTTTTGGATATTATGATTACAATCAATTAGTTACAAACGGTTGGAATGGTATAGGTTGGTTTAGGAAAAAAGTAGTAATCGATTCCTCATTAGCCGATTTGAACCTTGCTTTTACTGTTTATCAAAGAGCCGCAACAGAGATATATATAGATGGAAAATTATGGAGACAATTTGGGCGCGTTTCCAACAATAAAGATGAAGAACGCTTATATAGAAATAGAAGTTATTATTTCTCCCCCTTTAAACTCGGAAAAGAGCATGTTGTAGCAGTTAGAGTCTCCAACAACAAAATGGAAAATTTTATTAAGAATAATAATTATGGTGGCTTTAGTTTAATCTTTTCAGAATTTGAGCGTCTTTTAGAACAAGATCGAGTAAATCTATTACAAGTTAGAACCCATTCTTCAATAATTGTAACATTTACAGCTGCCTTCTTTCTTCTTCACTTTTTGATGTTTTTATTTTACCCAAAAAATGTTACCAATTTATTTTACTCTTTAAGTGTTGGCTTTTTAAGCTTAGCGGTTTTCTATAACTCTCAACAAACATTTACAAATGATCCAGAAAACATTGTTTTGTTTGGTCATATCTCATTGATATTTAAGAATTTGTTCCATCTACTATTTTTAAGAATGATTTACAACCTTTTTGCCAGAAAACTCAGTTATTCTTTTTATTCAATACTAGCTTTATATATAGTATTTAGTATTTACACGATATTTACGTATTCAACAAGCATCTTAATCATTACTATTCTTAACTATCTGGTCTATATTGATATTATAGTTGTTCTCCTAAAAAAACGAAGTCGTAATGATACTACGTCGAGTAGCTGGATTATCTCAGCAGGTGTAATCGTTACGATTCTAATTATTTCAATTATGAATTTAATTAGTTTAGGTTTACTTCCAATTGAGCTTGTATCCGATTTCGCAACTGAATATTATAGTGCATTTCCTCTAATGATAAGTATGTCGGTTTATCAAGCTAGAGATTTAGCAAGAAAGAATGATATTCTAGAATTTAGGTTAAAAAAAATTAAAGATTTAAGTGAAGACAATTTAAAACAGGCACGGCGTGAACTAGAGCTACGAGTTGAAAGTGAAAAACAAAAAGTTCTTTTTCAGGAAGCAGAATATCGTGCCAAAGTTGCTGAGCTTCAAGCTAATGCTGTTACGTTAGAAAACGAAAGAAAGACAAAAGAACTTGATGAAGCTAGGAATCTTCAGTTATCGATGTTGCCTAAAAAATTACCAAAAACAAAATGTTTGGAATTTGCGGCAAGTATGCAAACAGCAACAGAAGTTGGCGGAGATTATTATGATTTTGTAGTACAAGATGATACAAGTATAGTCTTGGCAATCGGTGATGCAACAGGTCATGGATTAAGTGCAGGAACCATGGTGACCGCAGTGAAAGCTCTTTTTAGAAATGCAAAAATTAAATCAGAAAAGGATTTACTAAGTCTTTTTCACATAATGACTAGCTCAATTAAACAAATGAATTTTAAAAAGATTTTTATGTCCTTGAGTGCTGCGAAATTTAATACCAATACACTGAGTCTCATTTCTGCTGGAATGCCAGGGATGATATATTATGACAGTAAAGAAAACAAGGTAAAAGAGATTGTTTTAAAAGGAATGCCCATCGGATCTGTTTTAAACTATCCTTACCCGACTTTGAGCATGGAAATTAATAAAGGTGATATGTTCTTATTTTATAGTGATGGACTTAGTGAGTTATTCAATAAATCACACGATCATTTTGATACCCCTAGAATTCAGCGTATTTTCGAGCAAAACTGTAAAGAATCCGCTCAAAATGTTATAGATATCTTAACAAAAGAGGCAAATAACTGGCGAGGTTCTTATCCACAACATGATGATATTACTTTTCTTGTAGTAAAGAAAATTTGTTAACTAGATACATGCTGAAAAAGAATAAAGATTTTTTGATCCTATTTTCATTATGGTTATTAGTATTTGCAGCAAGTAGTCAAATCATGATAATCTCTCCGATTTTACCTAGAATTGGTGAGCAATTAAACATAAATGAAACTTTACAAGGTACTTTAGTTTCAGCTTATGCCATTTTAGTGGGTTTAATGGCACTAGTTATGGGTCCAATTTCAGATAAAATTGGTAGAAGAAGAATTTTATTATATGGTTCTTCAGGAATGGCTATTGCGCTTAGTCTTCATGGTTTAGCTTTTGATTATTATTCACTCTTATTTGTTCGTAGTTTAGCAGGCGTAGCTGGCGGTGTTTTAAGTGGCGCAGCTGTAAGTTATGTGGGTGATTATTTCCCCTATGACAAAAGAGGTTGGGCAAATGGATGGATAATGAGTGGCATTGCTATGGGACAAATAGTAGGAATTCCACTTGGTACTGTTTTAGCAACTCAACTTGGTTTTCAAGCACCATTCTTGGTATTTGCTGTAATAATGGCACTCGACTTTTTTATTGTTCTAAAGTATTTACCACAACCAAATGTTGAATTAGATAAAAACCGAATCACAGTTGTATCAGCTTTAAAAAAATATGCTGAGATGCTTACACATACCGAAATAATTGCTGCCTCAATATCGTATTTAACCATGTTTTTAAGCGTCTCTATTTTCATTGTTTTTTTACCAACTTGGCTAGAAAAATCGTTCTCAGTTAGTGGAAATCAAATAGCTAGTTTGTTTTTAGTAGGTGGTATTGCAAATGTATTAACTGGTCCGGTAGTTGGAAAACTATCTGATAAAATTGGAAGAAAAAGATTAATCATTACTTCGTGTTTGGGATTCTCAATCATTTTATTTTCTTCAACTTTAATTATTTCAAATTTTTGGGTAGCATACCCCGTATTCTTCATAATTATGGTTTTAGTTGCCATGCGAATTAGTCCATTTCAAGCATTATTAACTGCAATGGTTGATGCTAGACAACGCGGAGCCTTAATGAGTTTAATGATTGGAATTGGCCAAGTGGGATTTGGACTGGGTGGCGCTATTGCTGGGCCATTATATTTATTTGGGGGTTTTGGGTTAAATTCAGTGATTGGAGGATTTATGATTCTGATTATGGCTTTTTTAGTTTGGAGATTTCTACCAGAACCCAATCTCAATGAAACAACTTAAGTTTCAATTAAAAGATTGAGTTCACTCCGGAAAGTAGTTTTCTATAAAATATCTAGCTAATTCATAGGATTTAATAGAGTTTAAACCGCAAACTTCGGCTTTTCAAAGTGGACTCAAGATTAACGCATCAAAATGAATTGATGTGAATTCGTCCTTTATTCACTACTGCAAGCGCTTTACCTGTCATTTCATAACCGAGGTAAGGCGTATTTTTACTTTTGCTTTTAATATGCTTTGATTCAAAAGTCCATTTATCATCGGTTGTAAAAATCGTTATATTTGCAGTACTTCCTTCTTTTATCTCTGGAATTGGAATATTAAGAATGGATCTTGGCTTTTCAATAAATTTTTCGATTAAGAATGATAAATCAAAATGATGTTCATGGAATAATCGTTTACAAGAAATTGGCCATGCCGTTTCTAAACCTAAAATCCCATTTGGGGCATAAATAAATTCAACGTCTTTTTCTTCTATGGAATGAGGAGCATGATCAGTACAAATTGCATCGATGGTTCCATCTCTTAACCCTTCAATCATAGCTAAACGATCTTCTTGCGTTCTTAAAGGTGGATGCATTTTGTAGTTTGTGTCAAAATGAGTTCGTTCAATTTCTGAGTCAGTTAAATCAAAATGATGAGGGCAAACTTCAGTGGTAACATTAATTCCATCCTTTTTTGCTCTACGTACTAATTCTACTCCTTTAGCGGTACTAATATGAGCAACATGAACATGACCACCTGTTAATTCTGCTAATAATATATCTCGGGCAATCATCACTTCTTCCGCAATTCCTGGAGTACCCGCTAAACCTAATCGTGTAGCTACTAGTCCCTCGTTCATGTGTCCAGGTCGTGATAAATGTAAATCTTCTTCATGATTAATAATTGGCATATTGTACATTGAAGAGTATTCTAGCGCTAATCTCATTATTCTTGAATTATAAACTGGGTCACCATCATCAGAAAAAGCAACCGCTCCTCCTGCTCTTAAATCTGCCATTTCAGCAAGACTTTCGCCTTTACGTTCTTTGGAAACACAGGCAATTGGATAAACATCCACTAACGTATTTATTGCTTTTGATTTAATAAATTCAACAACATCGCGTGTATGAATTGCAGGTTTAGTGTTTGGCATACAAGCTACTGCAGTAAAACCACCAAAAACAGCTGCATTTGTACCTGTTAAGACAGTTTCTTTATGTTCAAAACCTGGTTCACGTAGGTGAACATGCATATCCATCCATCCTGGAGATGCAAATGCCCCATTAAAATCATGTACAACACTATATTCCTCGCTTGCATCAATTAAACCAATTTTTTGAATAATTCCATTAACAATTAAAATATCTTGATTTGATTCAGAAACCTGTTTAGAGTCAGCAATTCTGACATTTTTTAATAAAATAGAGTTCACAATTGTACCTATTGGGTTAAAAACTTTTTTTTAAAACGTGCATTAAGAAATTTTCAGAAAAAGATATTAAATCAGATTTCGAACTTCCTAACAAAATAAATGAAATGAGTTGATTCGGAAATAAAATCAACTTAGCTTCCTTGAAACAATTCTGACTATTTCTTTTAACTCACATGCGTTAAATTTCTTGAAGTTAAAAAATGATACAGCAGATTGAAAGTTTATTTATCCTATTCAACCAATAATTATTGATTCATTTTTAAAATTGTTATGCGTACTACTAAATGTAGTTTTCAACACACTATTCGATGAATTCGTAGGTTTTTAATGGGTTAAAGCCGAAAAAACGACTTTCTAGGTTGATCTCACAGCTGATTGTTTAATTATAAATCAATTATCTGATTATAGGTTTACATGGTAGTTAATAATAGAATAGGATCGTTTGAACTCAAAACGGATTGTATATTTTAAATCAGGGTTAGAATCGAAAGATAAACATCTAAAATTATCATAGATATATAATTGTAAAGCAATAGCAGATAATCGTTTAACTAGAATTGAACTAAAAAAATAAACCGCAATAAAGTCAAGCTAATTCTTTTCATTTCTAAAGTATAAAGTATGATAAAATTCATTTATTTTAAGGTTTGAGCAAAAAAAACCCGGCTTCCGTCGGGTTAAGATTAGGTTAGGTTGGTTTTCCTTGATGAATAGTATAATCGAAGCCGGGCTTGGGTTTTAGGTTACTTTTTTTTGGTTGGTTAAGCTCTTAGTTATAAGTGGGTTTAAGTTGGTTTTGTAAAACGTTGCTTAAAGCAAGATAAAAGTGATCTGCTTTTTCAACGTCCATATATTTATTGAATTCAATTACATCAACATCTAAAAAAAGTGTTGGGTCTTTAATGAAAGCATTAGTAACATGGGCTTTATAACGAATTGCAGAGGTTTTACCGTATATACTTAAATTATCCAATTTCTTTAAAACTGTTGTGAAATCAGTTTCAGGATAATCGATTTTTAAGACTAATAGGTTAAACATGGATGATTCCACAATTGCAGACATTGAATGGTTCAAGCCTCTTTGATAAGCTTCAATGGCTCTCTCCAATTTTTTCTCATTCAATGAATACTCAGCACGAACTTCAGTTCTTGTATTTGTTGAAGCAAGATAAAATTCTTGCGCCTGAACATTAAGTGTAGAAATGACACTTAAAATAGTAAGTAATAGTAGGTTGATATTATTTTTCATAATGTTATATCTCCTTTTAGATTGAAAAGGTTAATCTCATTATTACAAGGCTCGTGCCAAACTTGCAAATAATGTGTATAATATTGTGCTGCAATAGGTTACGTAAATAATACAAAACAGTCTTATTATAGTGTATGCGTGCCACAAATCTGAGTACAATTAAAAGCATTTAACATAAACAAAATATTTACAACAACTTATAATATTTATTATTTGTGGCACTTTTCTATTTTGTGGCACCCCTATTTTAACAACTAAACAAATTGCAAAAAGTTTACTTGAATTTACTTTGAAAAGTAGTAATTAGGAATATTTTCGACCCATTCACAGAAATTTGAAGACTGCAAACCGAAAGAATTAACTTTCTAAAGTGTGCTTATACTTGATTCCTTTGAATTCTATTATTTAAAGCTCTTCTGGAAATACCCAATAAATCTGCTGCAATCGTTTGATTTTGATCACACCTATTTAAAGCTTCTGCAATTAATAATTCTTCTATTTCTTTTAAAGTAGGAAGTACACCAAAAAATTCTACTTTTTTTGATTTAAAGTCAGATTCTTCTGATTTAACACTAGTGGTAAGTTCTGAAAAAGAAACTTTTTCTCGGAAAGTATCTAATGATAAAATACCTTGATTATGCCGACTTAATGCATCTACAACCATTCCTTCTAATTCTCTAATATTTCCAGGGAAAGAATAGTTTTTTAATAAAGTGACTAAATTTGGTGGATAAGTTGGTTTTTTCTTATGTAGAGCATTTGCTGCTTTTTCAAAAAGATGATCTAATAAAATGGATAAATCTTCTTTTCGATCTCTCAATGGCGGAATCTGAATCTTGTGAGACTGCAACCGATAATATAGATCTGATCGAAACTGTTTGATTTGTTGTAGAGCATTCAAATCTTTATGCGTTGCAACAACAATTCGGGCATTTGAAGTACGAGGGTCATCTGCACCTAAAGGATAATATTTGTTTTCTTGAATGAGTCGTAAGAGTTTAACTTGACTTTCATTACTTAAATCACCGATTTCATCTAAAAACAATGTTCCATCTTGAGCTTGTTCAATAAGTCCTTTTCGCTGCATTTCAGCTCCCGTAAAAGCACCTTTAACGTGGCCAAAAAGGGTATCTGAAAATAAATTATCGTCAACACCTGCAACGTTAACAGCAATTAACTCCCCTTTTCGTTGACTACTAAAATGAATTGCTCTAGAAATCAACTCTTTGCCAACTCCTGTTTCTCCTTGTATCAAAACAGGTAAATGAGTCCCAGAAATCGCTTCAATATATTTGAAAAGGGCTTTAAACTTTTCACTTTGTGTAATAATATCTTTAAAATGTTCAGGATGTTTTAAAGAACCATCTAATAGCATCTGTTTGAGTTTACTATTCTCATCAAGAATTGCATTATGTTCGAGTGCTCTATTTATTGCGCCAACCAAAGAGGAGTCTTGTACTGGTTTTAATAAATACTCAAATGCCCCCAATTTCATGCTATTTACAGCAAGTTCAACATCATGTAAAGCCGTTAAAATAATAACTGGAACATTCGGAACAGATTCTTTAACCATTTTCAGTAATTCAAACCCTGAAACATGAGGCATTGACATATCAAAAAGAAATAATGAATACTGATTCTCTTTAATAAGCTGTTTTACTTTTCTACTATCCGAACACGTTTGAACATGATTTATTCGCTCTGATTTTAAAATTAACTCAGCAGAAAAAAGAAAATCTGTTTCGTCATCAACTAATAAAATAGGGTTTTGTGGATATTTCATAAAATTTTAATCAATTGGTAAAACGATGTTGGCAATTGTCTGATGATTGATTCGTTCAAAATACAAATCACCAGCATGATCTTTAATAATTGCATAAGAAATAGATAATCCCAGCCCAGTTCCTCCAGTATCTCGTTTTGTTGTGAAAAATGGATCAAACATGTGTTTTTTTACATCTTCAGGAATTCCACGACCTTCATCAATTACTTTTATATAGAGTTTATTTTTTTGATTCTCACGGAATACTTTAATTTTCAAAAGTTTCGATTGGTCACTCAAGGCCTGACAAGAATTCGTGATTAAATTAATAATAACTTGTTCCATTTTTTGAAAATTACCTTTTATTAAGGGTAAATCTTGTTCAATTTCGACAATAAATCGGTTGGTTGATTTACTAATTAAGTTGTTAGCTATAAGTATTGCCTGATTAATTACTTCAGATATTTTAACACCAGCATGTAACTCCCCTGTATCAAAACGAGCAAAATCTTTTAAACCAGTTACAATTTTTTGAATTCGTTTACCACCACCTTGAACCGAATCTAATAAACGCTGTATTTGGTCTTTTTCCTCAGGATAGGTTAAACCTGCTAAATAAAAACTACCATATTTTTGAGCATAATCATTCAAAATCGGTTCTGTTTCAGCCCAAATCTTTTGTAACATACTCCCATTAAGCATAATAAAATTATTTGGATTATTAATTTCATGAGCCACACCAGAGACTAAAATTCCTAATGTAACCATTTTTTCAGCTTGAATGAGTTGGATTTTTTGAGCTTCTGCGAGTTCTTCAGCACGTTTTCGATCCGTAATGTCACTAATGAGTCCGTCATAAGCATAAACCATTCCACTTGCATCTTTTCGTAAAACAATCGTATTTCTAACCCATTTAATTGAACCATCTTTATGAATAATTCGATGTTCAAAAGGTCTGGGTGCTTCTCCTTTTAATGCCTGATTTATAATTCTAATGACCTCTTTTTTATCATCAACATGCACCATTTGATGCCATAAATCCGGATCATTGTCGTATTCTTTCCAAGTATAACCTGTTACTTTTAGACAAATGGGACCGTGTTCGGTTTTTATAGCCTTACCTTTGCAAATATGAACGGTGTAAATATAATCGGTAACCGAATCTACTAAACGCTTGTAACGCTGTTCACTTTCTTTGAGGGCTAATTCTGCTGTTTTGCGATCTGTAATATCTCGAATAAGTCCATCGTAAGCAATAACTTCATTATCTTCATTAAAACGAACAACAATTGTATTTCTAACCCATTTAATGCTTCCATCTTTATGAATGATTCTGTGCTCTAATTCTCGAATGGCTTTGCCAATGCGAGCCGATGAAGCTTGATCAAGAACCAATTTCTTGTCTAAATCATGAACCATGGTAAACCATAAATCTTCGTCTGATTCTAATTCTTCAGAGGTAAAACCTGTTACATTAAAACAAGCTGGTCCATGTAGTGTACCTGTTACTTCACCATTATGAATCGAAACAGTATAAATATAATCTGTTACGGAATCTAAAAGGAGTTTATAATGAGTCTGAGAAAAGCTATCTGTAGATGAAGGCATGATTGATTTCATACTTGAAAAATACAAAATAGAAACTAGGTTTTAGAATTGATGAAGAGAATTAGTTTTAAAATGTAATTGTTAAGTTAGTTTTAACATTCTTAGCGAAACTAGAAATTCATAAAAAATATGTGTTTACGACGTTGCTTCTGTTTTTTTAATTTCAAAAATAAACCAATCCCGAAAAGTCATTCGAATCAAAAAAAATCAAAGATTGTACGGCATTTGAATGGTTGAAAATCGGTAAAAAATTTCTAGTATTAAGTAAAACACATCTTTCTGAGTGTGGTTAAAGACATTCTATCTAGAATTAGATTAATTGTTAAATCTCACAAATAGAAAAACCAATAATAATTAAAGTTTATGATTTGAATAATTTTTTAAACAACATAAAAAACTAAGCCCTATTTCTTTATTAAACTTTTGGAATGAATAATTTTCAAATCTTGTAGATAATTCGAGATCGAGCATCGTTGGGATGTAATATTACTCAACTTTCGGACTTCGTTTCTATAAAAAAGGCAGTGGTTTTCGCAAAGAA
>CAZNTR010000019.1:0-33849 GCA_964575925.1 uncultured Chitinophagales bacterium | reverse complement strand
AGTATGAGCAATTAAAGACTCATCAAATGGATAATTAAAATCGGATAAAGTAAAACTTCTCATCAAAAAGTTTAATTAAGTATTAAGAATTCAAGATTCAAAATTGTTCTTATACTTTCCAGAATATGCGTTTTTTATACATCCACAACATCAGTGCATAAGATATGCCCAAAAATACGATGCTAAATACCACTGAACCTATATAATTTCCAAATAATGGTGCAAAGAATTCATTATACATAACCGACTTAAAACGAGTTCCGTCTATTGTAATCATTAAGATTAAACGACCAAAAAATCCTGCAAACATGAAAAAAGCAATAGCATTGGCGCCAAAAACTATAAATGGTTCTGTCCAGTTTTTAATTCCTTTTCCATCAATGAGATACATGCACATTGCTAAAAATATTAAAGCCATTCCAGCCATAAATATTACATAACTTGGCGACCAAAGTGTTTTATTAATTGGGAATCCATAATCTAAAATTTCACCAATAAATAATAATCCTATACCCCAGAAAAATAGAGTTGATGTTTGCTCTTCAAGACTATGTTTCTTTTGTAAATACCAACCTGTTATTACACCTGCGATACAACTCACAACCGCTGGAAACGTGGATAAAAATCCTTCTGGATCGTAAACTAAAGGCACATTTTTGAAATAAGAATGATCTAATCCAAATATTTTTGAATCAATAAAAGCAGCGAAATTTTTACCGTGTTCAAGTGTTCCTGTTAAATCAGTTACGACTCCATCAATTGTGGCAGAAAATGGCATAAATTTCATAAGTAGCCAATAAACAACTAGGATTCCAATCCCAATAAAGCCCATTTTTTTGATATCAAAATTCAAAAAGAGTATAGAGGTAAATGCATAAACAAGCGCTAATCGTTGCAAAACTCCCATTACCCTGATTTTTAATAAAGTATCAGTGAACCAATTATGATCTGGTGAAAACAGATTTATAGAGAAAACAGCAAGAAGTAAACCTAAACCAAAGAGTTTTGCCGTTCTAGAAAAAATTGATTTATACAATTCTTTCTTATCAACTCCTTGAGTTAACTTTTTTGAAAAAGCTAAGACAACGGAAACGCCCATGATGAAAACAAAGAATGGAAAAATGAAATCTGTAGGTGTCCATCCATTCCATTCAGCATGTTTTAGAGGCGGATACATGTAAGACCAAGAACCAGGATTGTTAACGAAAATCATCATAGTTATAGTTATTCCACGAAATACATCAAGTGAAAGCATTCTTCCCTTTGGTAGTGCGTCTAATATTTTTCCCATTCGTTGTTTCCTTGCAATAGAGCTATGAAATTTAGTATTAGTTAAGAATGTACGATTTACGCGGATTAGGTAAAAGACAAAAGCCTATTCTTTTTTAATGATTATTTGAACTTATTCTGAAAAAAAGTATTTGGCAATATATTCATCGATTTATCATGATTTGAATGGGTGAAATTGACTTTTGGGGTTCTCTATTCTTTTATTATGCAAAAAATGTAAGCAAATAACGACTCATCCATTTTGAGCGTATTATTTTGATTATGTGAAAGGTAAATGCAATGTTATGGTATTAATTATTTAAAGAATTATAACAGATAGTGTATATTAATTAAGCAAATATAGGATATTGGGTAATTAATTTAATTCAGCAAGGTTTTTTGAGCTTAATTTTTTGGATTCAATTACTTTACAAAAAGCGTAATCTTGTATATTCCATTGAAATAGATTTTTTATAAACGATAGTTCAAATATGTCAGTTAGAGTAGCCCTTCGCCATTTCACTTCTTATAAGTACGATAAACCAATTGAATTGTCTCCACAAGTAATTCGATTGCGTCCTGCGCCACATTCAAGAACAAAAATAACGGCGTATTCACTAGATATTCAACCCAAAAATTATTTTATAAATTGGCAACAAGATCCATTTGGAAATTATTTAGCTCGAGTTGTTTTCCCTGATAAAGTAACAAGCTTTTCTGTTGATGTAGAAGTAATTGCAGAAATGGTTGTTGTAAATCCATTTGATTTCTTCGTTGAAGATTATGCCAAAGAGTTTCCATTTAAGTATGAAGAAAACGTTGAAAAGCAATTGCAGCCGTATTTATCACTTGATGAAGCTGATGAAATCTTTTTAGATCTAGTAAAAGAGGCAAAATCTAAAATTAAAGAGGGAATGATAACAGTAGACGTCTTGGTTTTGATTAATCAATATGTCAATTCCTTATTGAACTACCGAATTCGGATGGAGCCCGGAGTTCAAACTTGTACTGAGACTTTACTTTCAAAATCGGGCTCTTGTAGAGATTTTGCTTGGTTAATGGTTCAGCTTTTTCGTCATTTAGGATTAGCTTCTCGATTTACTTCAGGTTATTTAATTCAGTTAAAATCGGATGAAAAATCATTAGATGGACCGTCTGGACCTGAAGAAGATTTTACGGACTTACACGCTTGGACAGAAGTGTATATTCCAGGCGCAGGTTGGATTGGCTTAGATTCAACATCTGGTTTATTTGCAGGAGAAGGACATATTCCTTTGGCATGTACACCTGATCCATCGAATGCAGCTCCAATTTCAGGTCTAGCAGAAGTCACGAAAACCACATTTCATTTTGAAAACACAGTAAAACGAATTCACGAAAAACCAAGAGTTACACTTCCCTATTCCGATGAACAATGGGAAAATATTTTAGCGCTTGGCGATAAAGTAGATAAAGATTTAGAAGCTGCCGATGTTCGTTTAACAATGGGTGGAGAGCCAACTTTTGTTTCTATCGATAATCAAGAAGGGGCAGAATGGAATACCGCAGCTGATGGGGAACATAAACGAGAACTATCGAATGTCTTATTTCATAAAATGAAAGACGAATTCGGAAGCGGTGCTTTAATTCAATACGGACAAGGAAAGTGGTATCCGGGTGAACCTTTACCTCGTTGGAAACTAGCTTGCTACTGGAGAAAAGATGGCGAGAAAATCTGGAATAATGATGCTTTAATGGCGGATTTATCGAAAGATTATGGATTTACACACGACGATGCTCGCAAATTCATGGGACAATTGATTTCAGAATTATCAATTGATCCACAAAATGTTCATCCGACTTATGAAGATCCTTTTTATTTCGTTTGGGAAGAAAGTTCTATTCCAGAAAATGTAGATCCGCTTGATTTAGATTTAGCAGATTCACTCGAACGGCAGAAATTAGCAGAATTATTGAAAACGGGAATGAACACCCCAGTTGGATTTGCAGTTCCGATTGCAAAAGATTCCCTTAATGATCAATGGCAATCGTGCAAGTGGAGTTTTAGAAGAAAACATTTGTTTTTAACACCGGGTAATTCTCCTGTTGGCTTGCGACTTCCTTTAAAATCTATTCAGTATTTTGATCCAGAAAAACAAGAGAAACACTTCGAAAGAGATTTGTTTGCAGATGTTCCTGAACTAAAGAAAAAAGGTGAGGCACCTGAATCGCATACATTCAATTCAACCAAAAATATTTTCAAAACATGTTTAGTTACGGAAGTAAGAGATGGGAAAATTTTTGTTTTTATGCCGCCCGTTTCTTATTTAGAAGATTATCTCGATTTAGTTTACGCGGTTGAAAGAGCCGCAGAAGAATTGAATATGCCAGTATTAGTTGAAGGTTACGATCCTCCAAAAGACACTCGTTTAGAGAAGTTTATGATCACTCCAGACCCGGGTGTAATCGAGGTAAATATTCAACCATCTAAAAGCTGGAGAGAATTATTATACAATTATGGTGTTCTTTATAAAAATGCTCGTGAATCACGTTTAACAACAGAAAAGTTCAATTTAGATGGAAGACACACGGGAACTGGTGGTGGAAATCATGTTACTTTAGGGGGTGTTACTCCAAAAGATAGTCCGTTACTTCGCCGTCCAGATGTGCTTAAAAGTTTTATTACGTATTGGCAGCATCACCCGTCTTTATCCTATTTATTTTCAACTCAATTTATCGGTCCAACAAGTCAAGCTCCAAGGGTTGATGAAGGTCGCGATGATATGTTATATGAGTTGGAAATTGCTTTTCAGCAAGTTCCCAATTTATCTGAAGACGAAATTCCTTATTGGTTAGTAGATCGATTATTTAGAAATCTTTTAGTTGATATTACAGGAAATACGCATCGTGCAGAATTCTGTATTGATAAATTATATTCGCCGGATTCATCAACAGGAAGATTAGGTATTCTGGAATTTAGAGGTTTTGATATGCCTCCGCACTTCAGAATGTCGATGGTTCAGTTTTTATTGATAAGAGGTTTATTGAGTTGGTTTTGGAAAAAGCCTTACGATCACAAATTAGTTCGCTGGGGAACAGAATTACATGATAAATTTTTACTTCCACATTATTGTAAAAGAGATATTGTTGAAGTTATAAAAGATTTACGCTCAGCAGGATATGAGTTTGACACGCAATGGTTTGAACCATTTTTTAGTTTCAGATTTCCGTTTTTAGGTGAATTATTTATGGATGATATTCACATGGAAATCTTTATGGCAATTGAGCCATGGCACGTTTTAGGTGAAGAAATGTCGAGTACCGGAACTGCGCGATTCGTGGACTCTTCTCTCGAAAGAATTCAAGTAAAGGTGACAGGATTAACCGATTCACGGTATCGTTTACACTGTAATGGATTCCGAATTCCTTTAAAAAGTACCGGTGTAAAAGGTGAATATGTAGCAGGAATTCGATATAGAGCTTGGCAGCCACCATCAGCATTGCACCCAACTATTGGTGTAGATACTCCTTTAGTTATTGATTTGTATGATACATGGACTAAGAAATCTGTCGGTGCAATGAAATATCATGTAGCGCACCCAGGTGGAAGAAGTTATGATACGTTCCCCGTAAATGCTTATGAAGCAGAAGCACGAAGAGTAGCTAGATTTTTCGATTTCGGCCATACTATTTCGTATGTTGAACCGAAAGAAATGTCAACAAATGATGCAGCTCGTTTTGTTTCCCCTGTTCAGATAATGACCGAATATGAAGCAAAAGACGAGGTAATAAATCCAGATTTCCCTTATACAATGGACTTACGCAGATATAAAAAAGTCCGCTAAAATTAGATTTTCAGGAATCACAGTCCTCTAAGGACTTTGATTCCTATTGAATAGCCAAACTTATCGTATTTTAGCGGTTCGACTCAAAAAAATACTATGATAGAATCCTACCTCGAAGCTATAAAACGTAGCAATACTCCTTTTATTGATGAACTCGCATTGCCGAATGGCAAGATTGCGCCTCATTGGCAAAAACTAGCGATAGCTTATGAGAAAATGGGTTTAGAAAAAATGAATCAGCATTATGGGGAAGTTGCGCAGCAGTTGCGTGAAAACGGGGTAACCTATAATATTCACGGCGATCCCGATGGTATGAATCGTCCATGGAATTTAGATCCAATTCCTATGATGATTTCCGCCGGAGATTGGGCGATTGTTGAAGCCGGACTCATTCAAAGAGCAAGATTGTTAAATTATGTATTAAGTGATATTTATGGCAATCGATCTTTAATAACGAATTGTTTATTACCTTTTGAATTAATCTATAATCATCGCGGATTTTTACGCGCAGCAGACAAAATAAAATTAGAGGGACCACATCAACTTATTCTTAATTCTTGTGATTTAGCAAGAGGACCAAATGGCAAAATGTGGGTTTTGCACGATCGAGTGGATGCTCCATCTGGTGCGGGTTATACCTTCGAAAATCGATCTGCTATGACTCGGATTTTCCCTGAATTAATTCGAGAAAACCAAGTTCGTAAGATTTCAAATTATTATCAGATTCTTAAGAATACACTAATAAATCTCTCCTATAAAAACAAAGAGAATCCGCGGATTGTTTTACTTTCTCCAGGGCCTTTAAATGAAACCTACTTTGAACACGCTTATGTTGCTTCATTATTGGGTTTAACCTTAGCTTTGGGTGGTGATTTAACCGTAAGCGACGGCTTTGTTTGGTTAAAAACGATAAAAGGTCTAGAAAAAGTTGATGTAATTATTCGACGTGTAGATGATGTATACTGCGACCCGCTTTATTTCAGAAATGATTCACATTTGGGTGTTGTTGGCTTAATGGAAGCTGTTCGTCAAAAAAAAGTAACTGTAATTAACCCATTGGGCAGCAGGATTTTAGAAAATCCTGGTTTACTTGCATTTTTACCAGGAATTTGTCGTCATTTATTAGATGAAGAATTGATTTTACCATCGGTTGCAACTTGGTGGTGTGGTCAAAAAGAAGCAAAAGAATATGTACTGTCCCGAGTTCATGAATTAGTAATCAGGAATATTTATAGATCGAACGAGTCTCCTTCGGTCTACGGTGGAGATTTAAGTAAAGACAATCTTAATCAGCTAAAAGGAAAAATTAAAGCACATCCTTATATGTACGTTGGGCAGGAACGAGTCGATTATTCAACAACTCCTTCATTTATAAATGGAAAATTAACAGCGAGAAATTCAATTTTTAGAAGTTACACAGTCGCTGATTCTGAAACTCAGGGGTATTATGTAATGCCGGGTGGACTTTCACGAAGTTCTGCAAAAGAAGGAGTGTTTTTAATTTCGAATCAAACTGGTGGAATTAGTAAAGACACATGGGTTTTGGGAAAAAAATCTGATTCTGTTGAGCCAAAATCAGCTGTAAAGCCTAATTTGATAAAAGTTGAAACTGTTTTGCCAAGTAGAACAGGAGAACACTTATTCTGGCAAGGTCGTTATTTGGAAAGAGCTGCAAATACCGTTCGATTGGTAAGAATGGCCTTGAAAACCTACAATGAAATGGACGATTCTGTTTCCATTGAAAAAGATGTGGTTTTATCAACTTTATTAAAAACGCTAACTGAATTAACCTTTACACACCCTGGTTTTTTTACTCCCAAAAATCTGATAAATCCAGAAAAAGAACTAAAAGCATTGGTTATTGATTCCTCGAAATTAGGAAGTATTGCTCAATCCATTCAAGCATTTTTGGCGAATAGTTACGCAGTGCGAGATCGCTTAAGCCTAGATACATGGAGAATTTTAGATACCATTTCAGATGAAGTTCAATCCATGAAAAAAGAAGCTGTCAATTTGCAAGACATTTATCATGGGTTAGATAATTTGATTATCAAACTAATGGCGTTTACCGGCTTAAATTTGGACAATATGACACGAGAACCCACTTGGTCTTTATTAAACATAGGCCGATTTGTTGAAACCGCAACCAATAACTGCGTTATTCTACATTCTATGTTGGGTCAATCTTTCAATACCGAAGACAAGAATAAAACGATTATGGAATATACTCTTCGTTGTAGTGAAAGTTTGGTAACCTATCGGTATCAATATCGCTCAACCTTATTGCTTGAAGGAATTCTGAACTTGTTAATTCTTGATGAAACAAATCCAAGATCACTAGTTTTTCAAATTTCATCTATTGATGCACATATTCAGGAAATACCTCAGACTGGCATTTCATTTGGGCTGAGTTCTGTTCGAAAAAGTTTATTAACTGCACTTACAAAGGTTCGTTTATGCGATGTGAAATCTTTAGTTGAATTGGATGAAGTAACTGCTGAATATTCAAATTTGAACCAGTTTTTATCAGAAATTGTAGAATTGCTGCATGAAGTTTCCAATAAAATATTTGAGAATTATTTTGGGCAAACAGGCGTCAAATACCGAGCAATGTCACAATCGAGGTTGTTAGAAATTTAAAGAATGGTAGAATACAAAATATTGCATATTACCGAGTACACGTATGACAATGAAGCGAGTCTTTGTCATAATATCATGTACAAAACACCAATGGAATCTCCTTTTCAACAAGTGATTGATTTTCGGTATGAAATTTTTCCGGAGCCAAGTTATATCGTAAAACGACGAGATTTTTTTGGCAACGAGATGATTTATTTTTCCGTTGATAAAGCACATGAAAAACTTAGTATAAAAGCTGAAAGTCATGTGCAATTAAGAGATCCAGATTGGATAAGAATAAAAGAAGAAAAAACAGCTTCTTGGGAAGAAGTTGTTCGTTGGCTTCAATCCTCATCTACAACAAGTGATATTAAACAATTTTATTTAGAGTCTGAGTTTGTTCCAATTCTTGATGGAATTTCTGATTATGCCTTAGAGTCTTTTACCCCGAATCGCCCATTATTTGAAGCAGTAAACGAACTCAATTCTAGAATTAATAGAGATTTTGCATTTTCGCCGGGTTTCACAGATATAAGTACGCCTTTAGAAAAAGTGTTTTCGAGTAGAAAAGGTGTATGCCAAGATTTTGCTCATTTTGGTTTGGCTTGTTTACGTTCAGTTGGTCTAGCCGCCAAATATGTGAGTGGCTATATCGAAACGCTGCCTCCTCCTGGTAAACCTAAATTAGTTGGGGCAGATGCATCTCATGCATGGATTGCCGTTTATATTCCAGATTGGGGTTGGGTTGAATTTGATTCTACGAATAATTTAGTGGTGAAAAATGAGCATATCAGAGTCGCTTCTGGTAGAGATTTCTCTGATGTAACTCCCGTAAAAGGAATAGTTTATAGTAGTGGGGAGCAGACTTTAGCGGTAAAAGTTGATGTCCGAAAAATTGAGCAAACTAAAGAATCTCTTTTTTAATAATTTGAAATTGATTCTCTTATTACCTGAGTTCGAGATAAGGAATAAAAAAATTTCGTCATTCTGGGCTTGACCCAGAATCTCTGCTTAATTTGGTATTAAATTCAAGATTCCACTAAGAATCCAACTGTTAAGGAGCAGTTTTCATACATCACTTTAAAAATTTCCAAAACAAAAAAAAAATCCTGAAAGAATCACTATCAGGACTTTGACAACCTTTTATTGAGGTATAAGCGGTTTGACTTATGGTATAGTTAGAATTTATTTCGACATAGAATCAGCCTTCAACTTTAAATCATTTATTGACTTCAAATACAATCTAGCATCAAGTGGAATATACCCAGCTGCTTTTGAAAGCATGGTTACTGATTTAACGTAAAGAAATAAAAATTCTTTTAAAGCGTCATTTTCTTCTAATCTATTTTGATTAATATGTAAATACAAAGATCTTGATAATGGATATTCTCTAGATTTAATGGACGAAAAGTTTGGGAAAATAACTTTATCATCTGTTCGAATACCAATTAATTTTACCTGATTATTATTTCTAGCTACATAAGCTATTCCAAAAAATGAAAGTGAATTCACATCATTTTCTACATCTTTTTCTAACTCATCGTCATCTTCACTCATTGAGTAATCAGTACGCATAAAATCGACATCACCAAATAGAACTTCTGCAAAATAATCTCTTGTTCCAGAGTCTAAGCCCGGGCCATAAAGACGAATAGGTTCATTAGGCCAAATGGAACGAAGTTGATTCCAAGTAGTTATCGTTGAATTCGTTTTCCAAATTAATCGTAATTCATCTATCGTTAAGTCTTTTAAAAAGGTGTTTGATTTATTTGCGACTAAAGCAATTGCATCTAATGCTAAAACCAATTCATACCACTGTATGCCGTTTTTTTGCAATTCATAGATTTCACTTTCGTGAATTTTGCGTGATGAATTATTAATGTCGGTTTCGCCTTTAATGAATTTTTTGAATCCGCCACCTGTACCATTAACTTCAATAGAAATGGGTGAAGCAGAAGGATTTCTATTGTAAAGTTTTACAACAGCATTAGTAAGTGGATAAACTGTACTAGAACCATCAATAAAAATAGTTTCATTTGATGCTTGTGCAAAAAGAGATGAGCTGATTAGAAGAAAGAAACCACTTAAAAGTAAATTTTTTAAAAGTGTCATAGGTTTGTAAGAGTTTGGTTGTTCTGAACATGTCAAATTTAGATTTCAAGCATAAATTGAGTATTACGTGTATATTAATTCTATACTGTGTTCGTATTAAATAGTAAAAGACGCTTTTTAGCAAAATGCGAAAATAGTATCGCATTGTTGTGTTCCATGGCGAAAGCATAGTACGTTCAAGGTTCTTCCTGAAATTGTTCGGCTCCGAATGAACTTGTTTTTCTTTGAACAATGTAGTACCAGAGCTTATACAAATAATCAATAACACCTCAAATAAATGAAAAAAGCGCTTGCAATTGTCTTAAAATCGTTTTATATATTTGAAAATTTTCAAACAATTAAAACATAACAACATGAATCGATTTTCAAATCAGATTATTCTGATAACTGGCGGAGCAGCCGGAATTGGCAAAGCAACTGCAACTGAATTTTTACAAGAAAATGGAACCGTAATTATCTGGGATATTAATGATGAAGCAGGTAATGCTTGTGTAAATTCTTGGACAGAATTAGGGTACACCACAGTTTTTGCTAAAATAAATGTGGCTGATTATGCAGAAGTTCAAAAAGGAATAAACGATATAATAGAAAAATTTGGAAAACTTGATGTTTTGGTGAATAACGCTGGAATCACAATGGATAAATCGCTACTAAAAATGGATAGTATTGCTTGGCAACGAGTTATCGATATTAATTTAACTGGAGTGTTTAATTGCTCTCAGATTGCAGCTGGGTTTATGGCAAAACAAGGAAAAGGCGTAATCCTAAATGCGAGTTCTGTTGTAGGCTTGTATGGCAATTTTGGACAAACAAATTATGTTGCTACCAAAGCAGGCGTAATTGGAATGACCAAAACTATGGCCAAAGAATTAGGTAGAAAAGGAATTCGAGTTAATGCCGTTGCTCCAGGCTTCATTGCCACAGAAATGGTTGCTAAAATGCCAGAGGAAGTTTTAAAAGGAATGGAAAGTAAAACTCCGCTTGGTCGTTTGGGAAAACCTCAAGACATTGCAAAAGCCTATGCTTTTTTAGCCTCAGAAGATGCTGCGTTTATCACAGGGACTACCTTAAGTGTAGATGGTGGCGTTGTAATCGGTTAAGAAAGTCAAGTTGAATTAAGATTGTATCCACTCTTGAATGTCAAGTTGATAGATTTTCTGCCTAATAATACATAGTGAACTATTTTCAAATGTATGTTTTACACAAATTTCGGAGTAGTTAATCATAGTGGTGCTTACTCAGAAATGTAGTTTTCAGCAATCTAATCGACGAATTCGAAGGGTTTGGATTGATGCAAAAAAAAACGACTTTTTGGATAGATGATTTTTTAATTTTAAAACTCATCTAAATTCCTACACCTAAACTCCAAAAAATTAAATATATGAGTTCATTCCAGAAAGGTTATTTAGTTGGAATTCAACTAAGTAAAATCGAAAATATTTTTCTCTATTTTAGTAATAGAACTTTTTGGAAGAAACTCAAATCTTGAATTTAAAAAAATGAAATGAATTGTTTACCATCATGAGAAACGCAAAACTTATAGCTACAGGCTCTTATACACCCGATCGAATAATTCCTAATTCATTTTTTAATGAAATTTTGGGTGAAGATGTCGATACTTGGTTGCAAACAAATCTTACCATAAAAGAAAGAAGATGGATGAGAGATGATCAGACAACAAGTGATTTATGCGTTGAAGCCGCAAAAAATGCGCTTGAAATGGCAAATATGAAACCAGAATCCATCGATTTGCTCATAATTTCAACCGATACGCCTGATTTTATTTCGCCAAGTACAGCATCAGTTGTGCAACATAAAATGGGCTTTGTAAATGCCGCAACGTTTGATATCAATACAGCTTGTGCAGGTTTTGTGGTTGCATCAGAAACCGCAGTGAAATTCATAAAGTCGGACACGAATTACACAAATGCGTTAGTAATTGGCGCTTATGCAATGTCTCGATTTTTGAACCTGAACGATAAAAAGACGTGCACACTTTTCGCCGATGGTGCAGGTGCCGCCATTTTTACAGCAACAGCAGAAGAAAATGTAGGCCACCTGTCATCTGATATTCGCACAAAAGGTGAATATTGCAATCACATGGGAATTTATGCAGGTGCGGCGGCTAGACCAACAACACATGAAATTATTGATAACAAAGAGCAATTATTACAGTTTGTTCACAAGTTTCCAAAAGAGTTAAATCCCATAATGTGGACCGATATGATTCGAAATGTGGCAAAAAGAGGTGGTTTTTCTGTGGATGAAATCAAAAGAGCATTCATGACTCAAATCAATGTGAATCAAATTTGGGAAACCATGGACAATTTAAACATACCCCGCAAAACAGCTCCAGCAATCATGACTTATTTAGGTTATACTGGGTCTGCTGCCATTGGAACTGCTCTAGATATCAGTGTAAGAAATGGCGAACTGAAAAAAGGAGATATTTTTGTTTTGATGGGTTCTGGTGGTGGATTAACCTTTGCTTGTAACGCATTCAGCTATTAGTAAACGATAAAACAGAAGATGAAATTTATGAACGACTCCTATATTTTACCCGCTTTTATTGGTATTTATATGCTTGTAATTGCCGTAATTGCCGTAATTGCAGCAAAGCGCTCTAAAAATTTGGAGACGTATTCAGTTGGAACTCGAAATGTTAGTCCAGTTTGGATTGCCATTGCACTAGCCGCGAATATGGTAAGTGTGGCAACTTTTGTGATCAATCCTGGAATCGTTTATTTATACGGAATTTCTGGATTTCTTGGATATGGCGTTTCCTCACTCTTAGGAATTCTCATCAGTTTGATTACCGTAACCAAGCTGTTTCGAAAAGTCGGAGATAAATATTCAGCCTTAACGCTACCACATTGGATTGGAAAACGTTTTGATTCTTCAGGATTACAGATCTTCTTTGCACTAGTTAGTTTTCTGTTAATCAGCTTTATTGTGATGATTACAGTTGGCGTAACTCAGGTCGTATCAACTTCGCTAGAAATTAGGCCAATTTTGGTGATGTTAGTATTTATGATTTTTGTGTTCGGCTATATTTTGGTAGGTGGAGCCGTTGCGCATACCCTGACAAATTCATTTCAAGGTATCATTATGATTGTGGCTACGTTCTTTATGTTGTCTCAAGCATTGCCATGGTTTTCAAATGGTCTTGATGGATTTTTGACTAGTTTGCGTTCAATAGATCCGGTTTTAGCTGAACCTGTAAACCCAGCAAGTGCCTTATTCCGAGATTATTTTGAAGTCTTTTTTGCTAATTTCATTGTTGGAATTGCAGTAGTTATGCAACCCCATATTATGAGTAAAGCCTTGTTTTTACGATCAGAAAAAGATGTGAATACGTATTTAATAAGCGCTGGAATTATTGCAACGATCTTTTTTATGTTAATTGGAATGGGCTTAATTGCACGATTGGAGTTAAATGGAACAGATTTACTTAGACCCGATAAAGCAATTGCTTCTTATTTGTTGACTGATGGGTTTTCACCATTAACAAGAGGAATTGTAGTGCTGGGAATTATCTGTTCAAGTATTTCTACAATGGAAGGTTTATTACTTTCGATTTCTTCCATCACTTCGAATGATTTAGCCCTACGTTTTCTAAAAAAATTGGAAGTTGATGAATCAGAAAGAAAGAAAAAAGCGTTGAATATTGGAAGAGTTATACTTGTAGTAACTGGGATTATTTCTTTCTTTTTGAGTTATGATCAGTTTTATAATCCATCACTTTCGGTCGCAATTTTTGCACAAAATGGAGTTTATGGTTTATTCTCAGCAACATTTGTCCCCGTACTTTTTGGAACCTTTTTGAAAGAAGTGAAAGCTTCAACGATATGGCTCGCATCCGTTTCGGCTTTATTAGTGCATTTCGGGATGTATTATTTGGAAATAAGTAGGTATCACAATAATCCAGGTGTAACGGTAACATTTGCGATTTTAAGCTCTGTTATTGTTGGAGTCACGGCTCATAATTTAAATAGTGCAAGAACATAAATTTATAAATCATAGCGACAGCGTCCACGCTGGTGCTTTAAAATAAAAGGTCAACGTCCTCGCAGACAACCAAATAATACTGATCAAGAACGAAATAAAACGAAAGTTCGGGTTTAGAATAAATATTTCATCGTGAAATCCCCCTTGCCCCCTTTAAAGATTGTGCGTTTTTTTAGCATAGTAGTTTTGGGTAAAAAGGGGGAGTCTTTTTTCTTTCATATGCCGAACTATTGAAACAAACTAAACCCGAATATTTTGTCAAAAAAATCTAAAACCCTCCTTTTAATACACGGAAATGCGGTAAATGCAAAAATATGGGATTTAGTTTCAAACAAATTTCCATCAAATTATACCATTCATAAACCCGATTTAAGAGGTTATGGACAAGCTGATAAAAACAAATTTGTAAATGCTGAAAATGGCGTTTTTGATTGGGTAAATGATTTAAATGAATATGCAGAAGCACAGAATTTAGAAAATGTTGAAGTTTGGGGGCATTCATTAGGAGGAAATGTTTTGTGGGGAATTTTAGCAGAAATGCCAGAATGGATTTCAAAATGTGTCTTTATTTCAACAGGTTCGCCTTATGGATTTGGTGGAACAAAAAACAAAGATGGGGTATTATGCTTTTCTGATAGTTCTGGTTCAGGTGCAGGAATGGTTCACCCAGAATTTGTAAAAAATCTGAAAAATAAGCGATTAGGTGGTTTTGAAACGGCCACAGATGTTTTGGCAATATTTAAACGTCTTTTCTATAAAGTCCCAGAAGCATCGATTTTAAAAACAATAGCAGAATTAAGTTTCGAAACGCATTTAGGTGAAAAAGCATATCCCGGAGATTTTGAAAAGTCTGAAAATTGGCCTTATGTCAAACCGGGAAAATATGGAGCTTTAAATGCTTTATCATCCATTTATCAGAAAAGATTACTTCAAAAATTGAATGAAAATCCCCAAAAAAAAGTCCAACTAGTTTGGGTTCATGGAAAACAAGATGCCTTAGTTTCAAATGAATCCTATGCCGATGTAGGTTATTTAGGTAAAATAGGAATTATTCCGAATTGGCCAGGAAGTGAAATGTATCCAGCTCAACCAATGATTGATCAAATTCGAAATCTATTTGAGCTAAAACAAAATCAAGGATTTAAAGTTCAAGAATTTGTATTAGAAAACTGTGGACATTTCCCGTTTTTAGAGAGTGAAGAGTTTTGGGAGATAGTGGAATAATTGAGAATTAACAATAATTTTAAAATTTAAGTTTTAAATATCATTTCAAAACGGCAATTCCGAAAATACCTGCATCAATATAACCACGGTTTTTATCATCTCCAGCAACAAATTCTGAGCCCATGAAATGCTCACGAAATTCAGATTTATCGTTGTCGCAATAAGCGATAGCAAAACCTATTTTTTTACCACTAAAGAGTTTTACAGGTGTATTCTTTTTTGAGGAATCGTACGAATCATCATAAAGAAAAATGCGAGTTTCCCAAGTGTACGTTGTTTCGTTTCTAACTCGTTTTGTTTTTACGTGATCATTAAAAAACTCTGGATCTTTTGGGCTGTAGTCAACCACATCATAATTTAAAGCAATATGATAAGCGAAGGCGTTAAATGAATACGTGTGTTCGCCACCACTTGCATCTTCATCAAGGAAAATTTCTAAACAGTCGTCATCCCAATAGTGGCTAAACGCATCATTATGGGTATCAATAAGTGTATCATCTACAATTTCAGCCAAAACATAAAGATAGTTATCATCCCAAGTGACTTTAAACTTTCCGCTAAAATCATCTTTTGATGGAGTTTCACCTAGCCAAACTTGATCGATTGGTAACCAATCAGTATTTTTCCAAATAGCATCATCCGCTTTTCCATCAATAATTGGAGAAACTTTTGCTTTGGCGAAAAAGTATTTATCTGAGCGTTCGCTTGAACTTAAGAAAAGTAGTATTAGAGAGAAAAGGGGTATTAGAGTTTTCATAGATTTAAGAAATTGCTTGAGAGAAATTGTATTTACTAAGGTAGCTTATTTTTTTCTTGATCAGAAATTTATCTAATTAGCTATTAACTTGAGCTCTGGATGAGAGTTAGAAACAGATTGGTTTATGTACAGTCATTTACCTTTATTTAGCATTTTACATTTGAAATTATGTACAATGATGTAGGAATAATAAAAATTCCAGTTTTTATTTTGGGTATCAAATATCAAATAGAAGCAACATATTGAATCTAGATTAGTTCGGATAATCAAATTTGTAGCAAATAGTGAATTCGCAAAAAGTAAAGCAATTCAATAAAAATCAGCATGAAAACAGTAAAAGAAGTAAATCTTTCGGTAGCTCTTTAAATAAATTCAAAAAAAAATGCTATTTCGTTCAAAAGATTTGAAAAATTTCAAACGAATCAATTATATTATACAAAAGAAAAAGCGCTTTTAGAATGAAACCTCAAAACGACTCCCTTACCATTAATTGGATTCAAAAATGGGCAAACTATTCGCCCAAAGCCATTGCTCTAGTTGATGAAGAGGCTGGGTTATCTATGAGTTACAGTGAATTAGCTAAAGTTGTAGCGTTTTATGCAATCAAATTAAAATCATACGGATTACAAAAAGGGGATCGCTTAGCCATTTTATCACCAAATAAAATTGAGTTTATTTATCTCTTTTTAGCCTCACAGCAATTAGGAATTATCTTAGTACCACTTAATTTTAGATTAACTCCTTCAGAAATATCTGGGTTAATTCATGATTGTGAGCCAAGCATTTGGGTTTTAGACTCCGTTTTTGAAGAATATGTAATTGATGCTGAATTCACAGGGAAAGTAATTTTATTTCATGAATTAAGCCTTTGGACTAAAGAAGCCTTAGAACAATCAAAAATTAAAGAAACTGAGATCGAAGGCGATTTTACTTCTGTTTGCATGATTCTTTATACCTCAGGAACAACAGGAAAACCAAAAGGAGCACAAATAACGAATTCAATGTTGTTTTGGAATTCGGTGAATACGGGATTGCGATTGAATCTTACACAAGATGATTGTTCATTTATTCATGCTCCATTTTTCCATACTGGTGGTTGGAATGTGCTAACAACACCTTTGTTTCACAGAGGTGCGAAACTCATTTTCGTTTCGAAATTTAACGCTGATAAACTTTTAGAACGTTGTGAAAAGTACAAAGCAACTATAATTTGGGGTGTACCAACAATGATGGATATGCTTTCAAAAAGTGAAAAATTTGAAAAAAGCGATTTAAGTTCTATTCGATACGCAGTAGTTGGTGGAGAGCCAATGCCTATTAGACTGATAGAAATTTGGCAAGAAAAAGGAGTTCCAATCAGACAAGGTTATGGACTTACTGAATTCGGACCGAATGTTTTTTCACTAAACGAAGAAGACGCTATAAGAAAACGTGGCTCAATTGGATTCCCAAATTTCTATATCGACACCAAAGTGATGAAAGAAAATGGTGTGGAATGTAAGGCCAATGAAGACGGAGAATTGTGGTTAAGCGGTCCAGTTTGTACACCAGGTTATTGGAATAATCCGCAAGCAACAGAAGATGCCATTGAACTTGGTTGGTTCAAAACCGGCGACATTGTTAGGTTTGATGACGAAGGTTATTTCTATGTAGTTGATCGCAAAAAAGATTTATTTATCAGCGGTGGTGAAAATGTGTATCCCGCAGAAATTGAACGAGTAATTCACCAAATGCCTCAAGTTCATGAAGTTGCAGTAATTGGAGTTGCAGATGAAATATGGGGTGAAGTAGGAAAAGCATTTATTGTCTTTGATTCACGAAAAGCAGAGAGTTTATCACAAGAAGAAGTTTTGATTCATTGCCGACATCATTTAGCCAAATACAAAGTTCCCAAGTATGTTGAATTTATCGCTGAATTACCCAAAACAGATTCTGGTAAAATTTTAAAACGAAAATTAAAACACAAACAATAAACAACACACCCTTAGAGGTTCTACTATGAAAAAATCATTCTCCTTATTACTTATGGCCATGTTTGCCTTAATCATGATTTCAGCTTGTTCATCAAATGACGATGAAGCAGATAAAAATCTTGATGAATTAATCGGAACATGGGAATCTTCTGGAACTGGAAATATAGCTCCAGGCCTTGCAAGTGCGCCATTTAAAACTGCAAAAATTGTTGCAGTGTTTAATGAAAACAATACCTACAATGTTGTATCAACAGATAGCGCTGGAGCAAATACCACATTTACAGGAACTTGGACAGTAGGGTCGGAAGCAAAAGGTGCCGTTCGTTCAATTACTTTAAATCAAAATACACCAGCCGCTCTGGTTTCATCTGGAATTTTTCAAGTTGCAGGAACTACAATGACGTATGAAATTATTCAAAGCGATCCTGCAATTACTGGAGTAACTCCTCCAAGTGCTGCTGAAGGTTTTGGTTCTACTAAATTTGGTGGTGTAAACTGGCCAATATGGATTCAGAAATACGCTAAAAAATAATTTATCCCAGAATAATTATATTGTCTGACTGTTTTGAACGGCAGTCAGACTCTTAATTTCGAACTCTATTTTCGTTTAGGACTGTGAGTCCTAAAAATTTTATTTGAGAGAGACGCTACATTTTTTATTCGTTTTTAACGAGATTATTTTACTAGGTATCGTGTTATGAAACTACTTTTCTCTTTATTTATAGTTACTCAGTTTTTGACGCAAGCTACATTTGCTCAAGACAATAAAGACCGTTTAAAAGATCCCATTCCACCGGAATTACAATTTATAGGTTTTTCTTTTTCTCGATTTACGGTTACAAATATCACACCTACCAATGATGTGTTGCAAGGTCAAGTAATTGGACGTTTGTTCGGGCCGAATTCCACCAATACGGTTAAAGAAACCTCGGTTTATTCTGAGCAACGCTTTGTCCCATTTTTTGTGTATCGACCAAGAATATTAGACGGATATGCAACGTTCCGTTCACTTTTTAAAATTGATTACACCATTGGAGATCAAGCCTATGGAACGGGAAATAATCGTGGCGGTGCTATAAACGGCGGTCAAATTAACTTGCAAACATTAATGGCGAATGTGGAAATAAGACCACACAATGCACATTGGAATATGGTAATTGGGATGCAACGTATTTTTGATAATCCAAGAGATCCCAATGTGAACACTTTAGATTTAGCACAAAATACGGGTCAAAAATTAAGTTTTTGGGGAACTCAAGCAGTCGGAGTTGGCTTTTATCATCAAATTACACCAACAGCTTTATATAGAATTGGTGCTTATCAATTATGGGAAAACGTTATTTCAATAAATGACGATGTTATCTTAATGATGGCAGATTACATTCAACGTTTATCTCCAAAATGGGAACTTGGCGCAAATCTTTGGTATGTAAGTGATCGCGCAAAAGGAGCGGGTGGAATCTCCGTTTTAGGGCAAGGTTTAACAAGTTCGCTTTCTGAATATAATGGCGCTCTTCGTTTACGCTTACCCGGTACAACGCAAACGTATAATGCTCATGTATTTTGGGCTGGATCCAATTTCGCCTACAACCGAGATTTTATAACAGGTCGTGTTTCTGCTGATGGTTATATTCAATATAATTTTGGTTTGATGGATTCAGTTGGAGTTGGAACAGCTCAAGTTGCAACAATTGGTGGACTTGCTGTAAATGCACGAGTTCAATATAAATATGGCGCAACCGCAAAAGACATGGTTACTTTCGAAACCATTTTTACAACAGGAGATGAAAACGGCGTTGCAGATGGAAAAGTGAGTTCTGTTATAACTGGAAATGTCTGGGGCTCGCCAGTAGGGATTTTTACATCACATCGTTCTTTACTCTTATTCCCTGATGCGCAAGTAGTTAACCGCTATTATTCGGCTGTTCACGATATTTCAAATATGGGTTTGGGCGTTTCTGGAATTATTTTAAATGCTCAAAAAGATTTCATTCCCAATCGATTTTCAGGGAAAGTGGGCTTTGCATCGGCTTTAAGTAATTATTCAAAACCTGGTGGTGGGAATTACATAGGAAGCGAACTAAATGCAGAATTGAAATACAATCTAAAAGTCTTTTTAACTATTGGAATTCAAGGTGCTTATATGATGGTTGGAGATTTTTATGATGCGCCATCTCTTACTAACGAAGGTGTAAAACCAATGAATCCTTGGGTCTGTTTTGCAACGCTGAGTTGGCTTATGTTTTAATTAAATGCCAAGTAATTGAGCTTAATATGAAATTATAAATCAAGTAGATATGAAAAAATTACTTCTCATTGTACTAGTCTTTATCGGGTGTTCGAGCGGATATCGATATTTGAACAGTCCTGCGCTTTCGTTTTCAGAATTGGATTATGGTTTTGATGTAAAATTCCATGGAGATAATCCAAAATTGGCTTACATAGAAACAGGAAATGCAAACGCAGGAAAAACCTTAGTTCTGATTCATGGCTTGGCAAGTAATGCAGGTTATTTTCGTGAACTGATTCCATTGGTTTCTAAAGATTTTAAAGTAATTGTGATTGATTTACCCGGGTATGGAAAATCAGAAAAGGGCAATTTCCCTTATGGAATGAAATGGTATGCTGAGCAAGTTCGTGGCCTGATTAAAAGTCTAAATTTGAAAAACGTGTATCTAAGTGGTCATTCAATGGGCGGACAAATTGCCATAACATACGCCTTAAATTGGCCGGAAGATTTGAAAGAACTCATCTTGTTGTCACCGGCTGGAGTTGAACCTTTTTTACCGGGTGAAGGAAGATGGTTAAGCAATGTAATTACACTGAATAGCACCATAAAAGCTACGGACGAACAAATCAGAGTCAATTTTGCACGAAATTTTTACACTTGGAAGGATTCGTTTGAGTGGATGATTGAAGAACGTGTTCGTTTGGCAAAATCAATTGACGAGTTTAAAGAATTTGCTTACGCAGTAGATCGAAGTGTTGATGCGATGTTAAATGAGCCAACAACCGAACAGTTGGGTAAAATTTCCATTCCCGTTTCCATTATTTACGGAAAAAATGATGGACTTATTCCAAATCCTTATTTACACCCAGGTTTTACTTCCGATGTTTTTGAAAAAGTAAAAGAAGTGTTGCCAAATGTGAGATTAAGTGAGATTCCAAAATGCGGACACATGCTAGTAATTGAACAACCAGAATTAGTCGCAAAAGCAATTATTGAAACCACGAAATAAAGTCATCCTGTGCCCCGACACAGGGTCTCGGTCTAAGATAATGTGGTGACCCATTCTTCTATTGTCTCAAGGCGAAGATTCTGGGTCAAGCCCAGAACGTCGAAACTCACTGTCATCCTGAACTTGATTCAGGATCCCGGCAAAATTCATCGTTTAATTTATAACTATACATAATGTGTTACCATGTATTTCTTTCTTCACTAGGCGAGGATTCTGGGTAAAGCCCAGCATGACAACATATTTAGTTCGTTTTGAATTTCAACAAGTTCTTCTCGCCCACTTTTTCTTCGGCTTGTCTTAGGGCGTAATTACTTTGGAACAAGGCGATTGGGTTTCCTTCCAAATCGCGAGTAATATCTGTTGAATAGGACTTTTCTAGTTGAGCTGCAACAGAATCGTTAGGAAGCCATCTCGCAGCATGAAAACTAGCCGGTTGCATATCCATCACAACCTTATACTCCGCCATCATTCTATGCTTAACCACATCAAACTGAAGCGCTCCTACGGTTCCCAATAGCAACTCATTTCCCATTCCGTTAGGAACTTCAAACACATGCACAACTCCTTCTTCAGAAAGTTGATTTAAACCTTCTCTGAACTGTTTTCTTTTGAAAGGATCTTTGGTTAATACTTTCATGAAATGCTCGGGAGTAAATAATGGAATAACATCGTAACGAACAGCATTGTTATGAAATAAGGTATCTCCAATTTTAAAATAACCGGGATTGAATAAAGCAACGATATCGCCGGGATACGCTTTTTCTAAAATTTGTCTATCATCAGCCATTAAACTTTGAGGAGAAGCCATTCGTACAGGTTTATTCGTAGCTTCGTGAGTAACAATCATTCCACGCTCAAAAACACCACTTGCAACGCGCATAAATGCGGTACAATCTCGGTGTTCAGGGTTCATATTTGCTTGCAACTTAAACACAAAACCGGAGAAGGAATTAGTTATTTCATATTGATTAACATCACTAGCTTCATACATTTGTGGGATTGGCGCATATTTTTCAAAATATTTCAAGAAAATATCTAAACCAAAGTTATTCAAGGCTGAACCAAAAAATACGGGTGTCACTTTTCCATTATCAAACTCGGTGGAATCCATTTCATGAATTTCGTCTTCAATGAGCATAATTTCTTCCGCCAAATGCTCTCTGAATGATGATGAAAGTGGCGTTGTGTTTAAGCCTTCTTCTAATTTAGCGACAACTGTTTCTGCTTCTTTTGAACCGTGATCCGTTTTTTGGTATAAGTGTAAATCTTTACCAATTAAATCATACACTCCTTGAAATTCACTTCCGTAACCAATTGGCCAAGAAGCCGCTACCGCACGAATTCCCAATTTGTTTTCAATGTCACTCATTACTTCGAGTGGTTCCATACCTGGACGGTCACATTTATTCACAAACGTAATTACTGGCGTTCCTCGCATTCTACACACTTCAAATAATTTTTCTGTTTGTTCCTCAACGCCTTTTGCCACATCAATTACCATTAAAGCGCAATCTGCTGCTACTAAGGTTCTTAATGTGTCTTCAGAAAAGTCTTTGTGACCTGGTGTGTCTAATAAATTGTATTTAATTCCGTCTTTTTCAAAACGCAAAACGGATGATGTAACCGAAATACCACGCTCTTGCTCAATCGCCAACCAATCGGATACCGCATGCTTTGCCGCTTTTCTTTGCTTAATTGAACCAGCTTCCCGAATGGCTCCACCATAAAGCAACAATTTCTCGGTCAAGGTTGTTTTCCCCGCATCTGGGTGAGAAATAATGGCAAAAGTACGTCGCTGTTTTACTTCAGCTATAAATTCTTTTTCGGCAGCAGTAGCTACTATGGATTCTGACATTTCGGTTGATTCGGTTAAATTTGTGTATAGTTTCTAAAAATACGGGATTTTGAGCTTTTAATTTGTCTATTGCAAAACCTAAGAAGCCGTCTCTTCTACTTTTTTCTTTTTAGGGATAAAAAACCAAGCATCTATCATAAAACGAATACCAATGAAAACAAAAAGCATAATTCCCAAACCTGATTTAAAAAAAGTAGCCAAAAAAGTTCTATCTATTACGTTTCGTAAAAACACTCCGGCTACTAAAGAAATCATTAGCGTAGCTCCAGAAATCAAGATAATCCCAACTGTTTGCTTAAAAAAAGTTGGTTTCCATGCTTCGTAATTTTGACTTTTTAAGCTTGTAATCCATTGAAAACCATACAATAAGAAAATTGCAGCACTAACTTGCTGAATTTCAATCCACCAATTTTCTTCAAATAGAGAACCAAACAACATGAGTAACAAACCTAAAAGTTGAAGTAGCATATAACTTGAAACCAAATAGACAAAAAGTAATCGAACAAAATCTTTCCCCTCCATTATTTTAGATTTGAAACCAACTACAGATTCATAAAGAAAATAAAATAGTAAATAAATAAGGCGATCTATGAAATAACTGACAAATAAAACTTGTGGACTCCATCCAAAAAACCAAAACCCCACAAAAGGAAGACCACTTAACAAGATAAAAATGGTCAATCCCGACGATTTTAAATTAGAAAACAAGACAATTTGAGAAAGTCTTGATAGAATCTCAATAATTAGATTCATGCCTTACGAATTAGATAACCTTATTTGCGGACTCTCATTGTTAAGCCTTTTAAGAAGTTTCTTAAATATTGATCCTCGCAATCTCTAAAATTCTTTGAGCCTTCGGCACGGAAAAATGCACTAAGTTCAGGTTTTGAAATCGGGAAACCAACTGAAGCAAAAATATCGTGCATATCGGTGTCTTTCAATTCGAAAGCTACACGTAATTTTTTTAAAACGGTGTTATTGGTTACAGGAATCGTCACTTCTGGCGCTGGACGTGATTCATCTTTTCCGCGTTTAAAATAAATTAAACCATTTAAAAAATTACCCATCACGATATCTGGGCAATGGATAAATCCGTCTTCCTCTTCTTTTTTCATAAACGCTGTAATTTCCCAAGGCTTAGCTGCAAAATTAGCAAGCTTGAAAATTTCTACCATTTTTTGCTCATTTAAAGCAAGCATATAACGAACTGAACGGAGGACATCATTATGAATCATAATAATCGAAATAGAGGATAAGTTAAATTTTACCTAAAGGTAAGGAATCCTGAATCACTTCTTTGCAGCGCAATTGAAACAATCACAAACCAAAATACATTAATCCTGCCCAATAATAGGGATGTGAAAATTCTCGTTTTTTAATCATATTTTTTTTTGCTTCAGAAACAGCTATTGCTCGCGAAGAAAAGGATAAATCATTTGCAAAATAATTCATTATTGTTCGATTAATCCATGTATTCTGCTCATTTATTGAATTATAAAATGATTCCATAAATAAAGCAGTACTCTTGTCATTCACTTGCCATAAGCCAGCCAAAACAGATTCTGCACCAGCATTTATCCACGAGCGTTGCATTCCCCAAATTCCTTCTCCACTTATATATTGGCCAGCTGCTGTTTCACAGGCACTCAAAACAATTAATTTTGCTTTAATTGAGTTTGAACTTAATGAATGAGGAAAAAAATAGGCAAAGGACTCATCATTTTTATATGAAAACACAAGTCTATTTCTATCTGGTGTTTTATCCGTAACACCATGTGTTGCAATATGAATTACATTATAATCGGTGTTTAATAGTTCATTCTTAAAATTTGAAACTGTTGCTAGTGAATCTGAAAATACTCGGGCATTTCCCCACGTTTTTTTAATGGACTCGGCTTCTAATTTTGTAAAAGGCAAAGACTTCCAAGAACTTGATTCCGGGAATTCTGGATTTGAAAAGACGAGAAATGAATCTGAATTCGATTGATTACTAAGTTTTTGTAATCGATTAGCAACTGAAATACTTGAGAGATATCGAATTGTATGAGTTTCTGCTAAAAACTTTCCTTTATCTGTTAGTGTTTCAAATGGAAAAGCTGTCCATATTCCATCAGCAGAAATTGTTATTTCTTTAAATTCTATTATATCTAGGTAATCTATTGGGAATAGTGTTTCTTTTATCTCATCACTTATTTCAACATTCCACTTTTTCGTTGGATTTTTACAAGCATCAATTAAAGATTGTACATCTTTTTCGATTTTATTTTTGTTTTCTATTGTAAAATGAACTGCGTTTTCAGCTGTTATTGCTAATATTTGATAAGATAATTCGGTTTCTAAAACATGAATAAATAACTGATCTTCTGAAAGCTCATCTTGAGCATCTTTTATTGTTCCATGTTTAATGGCTTCCACTGTAATTGATGAGCTATTTTTTTTATCTATTTTTTCATACAAGTCAGTTAGCTTTTGCTCCGAAATTTGGATTAATTCACTAGGCTTTTTATTTAATTTCATCAGTGAAATTTGCTCTTGTGTTTGCCGTGAAAGCCTTTTTAATGAATCAAGTTCACTAGAATCCTTATAATTATTTTGTTCTAAACGATTGCTTAGCAAATTACCCTTAATTAATTCATTCATCTTAAAGACTAATTCTTCATTTTTTATAGAATTAAAAATGGGTTCAATTGCTTGCTTAATCAGACCTGAATTTAAAGCAGACATTAATGCTTTATGGTAATCATTTCCAATTGAATTGACCTTATTTGAATGTTCATTTTCCAAAAAGTATGCAAGTAGACTTTCTGCTTGTTTAGGATTTTGATTGGCTTTTATCCAGATCTCAAACCATTTTTTGTGGATTGGATTTAGTGGAAATGATGAATCTTTTTCTTCTTTTTCTAATTCTATTTGGGCTTCTTCAACTTTATTTTGAGAAAGTAAATAACGAATTCGAGTACTTTTTGGAACTCTAAGCTCTGGCAAGTTGCTTGTATTTGTCGAATCGAGCCAATCCATTAATTTTCTTGCTTCATCCCAATTTTTTGCAGCAACTTCAATTAACATTCGAGTATGCTTAATTTGGCTCTCATCAACCGTTAAATGATGTTCATTTACAATTTTTTCGGCTTGAACTATGTATTCTTGAGCTTTTTTTAGATTCCCATCAGCTTGTGTTATTAAACCTAAATAACGTAAAGACAGAATTTGCATATCTAATTGTTTAAGTTCTTTTGCCAAGTTAAGTGCCAACAAAAAACTACGTTCTGCATCAGTAAATCTATTCATAGTCCAAAAGAGGTCACCTACATTCAAGTAGTTGTAAACTAAATCTTTTTTATTAGTATTTCTTTTATAAAATGCACTTGACTGATTATAAAAATGAAGCGCTTTTTCATAATCTCCCAACTGAACACTATTATAGGCAATGGTTTGAGTTAAATTGTAATAATGTACTGAATCTTTATTTTGGTTGAAATGCTCTAAGGCTATAAAACCTAATTCATTAGATAGGGTAAACAAACCAAGGTTGGAATAAATAGTTGATTTAAATCCAATCACTTTAGTTTGAGTATGTATATCATTTTTAAAACTGAATAAATTGGAAATTGAATCAAGATAGTTAATACATTCAACATATTTAAGTTGATTTAACTGATTGGTCGTTAGGCTAAAGAGAACGTTTTTAATATCAGAATCATGCTTTAAGAGTGGCCTTAATTTTTGAAGTAAAAGTTCTTCTTCACTAAATCTGTAATATTTCCTAAAAAGATCAATTTGTTTAAATAGCGCTTTGATTCTTGTAGAATCAGTACTACTAAAAGGAGTTTTCATTTTTGCTTTCATAAGTTCAAAAGCGAAAACGTACTTCTTTGATTTTAATAGCGAGTCAAGTTTAGTATAATTATTACTAACTGATTGCGCTTCAACGCTTTGAAAATAGATAATTAAAAGTATAAAAAAGCTAAACCAAACTTTAGCTTTAGCTACTTTTTTACCATTACAATTAAGACTTACCATTATATTAAGACCTAGAATAAGATCTTAGCAAATGGAAAGATCTTAATTATAACTAATCGACATTTTTTAGGAACAAATGATGAAACTACTCAAATGGCAATTACACTTTTCTTTGCAACAAGTAGATGAAACAGAAAATGATTCAACAAATGAGAATGATTCAACCATAAAAAAACCAATACCGAAACCAAATGTTTAACTAGTTCATTTATTTTGCAGAGGCTGCAGAAGCAATCGGATCCATTGAATGTAGAGCATGATTCATAAAAATTTGATGTGTTCTAATTTCAACAGAATCTGTTTCTTTTTCCACTTTTACATAGTTACCATTGGCTTCCAATAACCATCTCTGATCATTATCTCGCAAATAAACGTTTAACATAAACTGTAGATACTGCTTTAGATTTGGATGTTCAATTGGCACTACCGCTTCAACGCGAGCATCAAGATTTCTATGCATCCAATCAGCAGAACCGATAAAATAATTGTGTTGTCCTTTATTCAAAAAATAAAATATTCTTGAATGCTCAAGGAAACGGCCTAATACGGAGTGAATTCTAATATTCTCGCTCAAACCGGAAACTTGTGCTTTTAAACGACAAACACCACGCACAATTACATCAATACTTACTCCAGCTTTTGAAGCTTCATACAACTTTTCGATAATTGCGGGATCTTCAAGACTGTTCATTTTGGCAATAATCCGGGCTAGTCTTCCTTCTTTAGCTTCTGCAATCTCATTATCAATTAGAGCATTCCACGTTTTACGCATGTATTTTGGAGCAACAACTAATTTTCGATATTGCTGCTCAGGAGCATAACCTGTTAAGAAGTTGAATAAACTTGAAACATCGGAAGCAATCGTTTCATCACATGTAAACAAGCCTAAATCTTCATAAAGCTGTGCTGTTTTAGGGTGATAATTTCCAGTGCCAATATGAATATATCGTCTGAGTTCATTTTCTTCTTCCCTAACTACGTATGTTAATTTTGTGTGAATTTTAAGTCCAGGTAAACCATAAGCGACATGCACACCAGCTTTTTCGAGTTTATGTGCCCATTCAATATTTCTTTCCTCATCAAAACGAGCTTTAAGTTCTACTAAAACAGCTACTTGTTTTCCCATATTTGCAGCTTTCATTAAAGCGTGCATTAAAGGAGAATCTTTGGAAGTTCTGTATAAGGTTTGTTTTATGGCAAGTACTTTGGGGTCGCAAGCTGCATCTTCAATAAATCGTTGAACCGAAGTGGCAAAACTTTGATAGGGGTGATGCACCATAAAATCGCCACGCTTAATAATATTAAATAAATCTGGCGCATCTTCATCCCATTCGTGATGGAAAACAGGATGTAAAGTCGGTGTCCACGACCTAAATTTATGTTCGTCATAACCAGGCATTTCTGCAATTTGCATACAATCTACAAGTCCAATAGGACCCGACATTTCGAACACATCAGCCCACGAAATTCTCATGTTTTCTATGAGTAATTCTTTAACATGATAGGGCGTGTCTGAGTCAATTTCTAAACGTACTACTTCTGCAAAACGGCGTTCACGTAATTCATCTTCAATTAAAGCGAGTAAATCATCAGCTTCTTCTTCATTTCGTTCCACATCAGCATTTCTCGTTACACGGAAAATATTTGCAGAAAGTACATCCATTCCAGGAAAAAGACGATCTACATTTTCTTTAATTACTTCATCAATTGAAACTAAAGTGATAGAATCGTGTGTTTTTTCAGCGGTTAACCATCGTGGTCTGTTCGAGGGGACTTTAATGCGTGCAAAAACGGTTTCATCCTGATTATTTGGATCTCTTAATTCAACTGCAAATGAGCGACTTTTATTCGAAATAAAAGGAAAAGGACGAGATTGATCGACAGCAAGTGGAGTTAAAATGGGATACAACTGACGATTAAAATATTCATCAATTACCTGTTTTTGTTGAGGTAACAATTCATTGTATTTTTTGAAATGAATAGTATGTTGTTCCAATTCTGGAACAAGAACCGAAAGAAAACACTCACGATAGGAGTTAATCATTTTTTTCACTTCATAGCGAATATCTTTTAGTTGTTGTCTAGGTGTTAAGCCATCAACACTTAATTTTTGAATTCCTGCCTCTAATTGTCTTTTTAAACCACCAACTCGCTTTTGGAAAAATTCATCCAAATTTGAACACACAATTCCGATAAAACGAACACGCTCTAAAAGCGGATTTTTATCGTTCCATGCCTCATGAAGCACTCGTGAATTGAATTGCAGCCATGAAATTTCATAATTATTGAATTTTTCAGACGGATTATAAAGTTCTTCCGACTGATCTGATTCAAAATCATTACTTTCTTTTGCAGAATTGATTTCAGCCAATTCTTTAGTAGTTATCTTTTCTGATTGAGCAGTATATTTCGCTGGATCGAACATTAGGTCATCCGGAGAAAACGATATACCTGACATATTCTAAGTACCCGGTTTGTTAAAAATCTGTATTGTGCTAATATAATCTAAATTAAACGATTTAATCAGTCCTTTTAAGGAGTTTTCTTGTGTCGAACCCACTTTTAAACGCTGAACTTAAGGAAACGGTCTTCGAACAAAGTATCCGTCCTTCAAGTTTGCACGAATTTATTGGGCAACCAAAAATTATTGAAAACCTGAGCGTTTTTATTAAGGCAGCTAGAATGCGTGGCGAAGCATTGGATCATGTTTTACTTTCTGGACCACCAGGTCTTGGAAAAACAACCTTAGCCAATATTGTTGCTCAGGAAATGAAGGTGCACATTAAAACGACAACTGGCCCTGTACTCGATAAACCAGGAGATTTGGCAGGATTATTAACTTCTCTAGGAGAAGGCGATGTTCTATTTATTGATGAAATTCACCGCTTAAATCCTGTTGTTGAAGAATACTTATACTCCGCAATGGAAGATTATAAGCTCGATATTTTAATCGATTCAGGGCCTAACGCAAGAAGCATTCAGATTGAACTAAAACCATTTACTTTAGTTGGAGCAACAACTCGAAAAGGTTTACTAACCGCTCCCTTAAGAGCTCGTTTCGGAATTGATTTACGCCTCGATTATTATTCCGTTGAATTATTACAACATATTGCGAAACGTACCGCAGCCATTTTAGGGACTCAAATAACTGAACGTGGCGCTCACGAAATTGCCCGAAGAAGTCGTGGAACCCCAAGAATTGTAAACCGATTAATTCGAAGAACCCGAGATTTTGCAGAAGTCTATAATAGAGAATCTATTGATGATGAAATTGCTGATAAAGCATTAAATGCATTAGATGTTGATAGAAACGGCTTAGATGAAATGGACGGAAGAATTTTGCGTGCCATCATTGAAAACTATCAAGGTGGACCTGTTGGTTTAAGTACGATTGCGGTTGCAGTTGGTGAAGACAAAGGTACTATTGAAGAAGTTTATGAACCGTTTTTAATTCAAGAAGGTTTTTTGCAACGAACGCCTAAAGGAAGAATTGCAACGCTGAAAGCTTTTGATTTTTTAGGAGTTAGTCCTGGAACTAGACAATCTGATTTGTTTGGGTAAAAGGGGGAGTTTTTGGTTCAAAAAAAAAGCAGGGATGAATGAACATAGCTGCTTTTTTTCCATTTTCTGAATGAAAACGATTAAACCACAGCGTTTTTACCGTGACACTGTTTGTATTTCTTTCCTGAACCACAAGGACAAGGATCATTTCTTCCAATTTTTTCGCCAACAACAACAGGCACTTGTTTTTCGCGCTGATGTGCAGCTTGACTCATAGCTGATTCTTCATTTCTAGTTGCGTTCATTTGAATTCCCATATTTGTAGAAACTTCATGTTCCATTTTGGCTTTACTCAAATCAACTTTTGGTCTTTGTTGTGTTGGAGCTTGTGGTCTTCTTGGAGTTCCACTTTGGTCGGCGGGGAAAGCTTTCCAAATTAATGAGATCGTTTCTGTATTTACCGTATTTACTAGTTCAGTAAACATTTTAAATGCTTCACGTTTATATTCAACTAAAGGATCTTTTTGTGCATACGCACGCAGATTAATCCCTTCTTTTAAGCTATCTAATTCTCGTAAATGTTCCATCCATTTATCATCAATAATTGAAAGAACAGCTGATCGTTCAAGAGAACGCATTATTTCTCTACCTTCTGATTCCAGAATTTTTTCTACCTCTGCAACTACTCTTAAGTAGCGGAATCCATCAGAGAAAACGATTTGAACTACCGATGGTCTGCTCTCTCCATTTTCGGGAGCAGGCATATTTTTCATGACTTCATAAATCGGCTGAGCTAATAACTTTTCCTTCGAACGATACATTTCAAGAGCTTTATCGATTACGAAATCAATCATTGCATCGAGACCCATTTTCGCCCATTCTGCCTGATCTAATTCTAGATTCAATGCATACAAACGAAGAACGGTATCGCGTAAACCTTCATAATCGCCCGCATTGTAATACGGCTCAACCGTTAATGCTATAGAATCTTCAAGCATTTCAAAAATGTCTGAAGTTAAGCGCTCACCTAATAAAGCATGGCGGCGTCTAGTATAAATTACCGTACGTTGATTATTAAGAACATCATCATATTCCAACTGACGTTTACGAATACTAAAGTTGTTCTGCTCTACTCTTTTTTGAGCTCTTTCTAACGCTTTTGTAATCCAAGGATGTTGAATAACTTCGCCTTCTACGAATTTCAATTTACCCATCATATTCATTATTCGGTCTGAACCACCAAATAACTTCATTAACTCATCTTCAAGTGAAACATAGAATAAAGACTCACCGCGATCACCTTGCCGACCTGAACGACCACGTAACTGAAGATCAATACGTCTAGACTCATGTCTTTCGGTTCCAAGAATAGCTAAACCGCCTAATTCTTCGATACCTTCACCCAATTTAATATCCGTACCTCGACCAGCCATGTTAGTAGCAATAGTAACCGCTCCAGGTTGTCCTGCGGTTTTAACGATATCACTTTCACGAGCGTGTTGCTTAGCGTTTAATACATTGTGAGGGATTCCTGCACGAACTAGCATTCTTGCTATCATTTCAGAAACTTCAACACTTGTTGTCCCTACTAAAATTGGCTGTTTTTTCTCGTGTTTTTCTCTAATATGATTTACAACTGCATTATATTTTTCACGTTTGGTTCTAAAGATTTTATCTTCTTCATCCAATCTACGAATAGGTCTATTTGTAGGAATTTCAATAACTTCCAATTTATAAATCTTGAAAAACTCTTCTTCTTCAGTTACCGCAGTTCCTGTCATACCCGCTAGTTTGTGGTACATTCTGAAATAATTCTGAAGAGTAATTGTTGCATAGGTTTGCGTTGAAGCCTCAACCCGAACATTTTCTTTGGCTTCAATAGCCTGATGCAAACCATCGGAATAACGACGGCCTGAAAGTACACGACCTGTGTGCTCATCTACAATCTGAACTTTACCGTCTTGAACGATATATTCATCGTCTTTTTCAAAAAGTGTGTAGGCTTTTAATAATTGATTTACGGCATGAATTCGTTCGCTGCGTTCTGCATATAAACGGTGTAAATTGGTCATTTCTTGAGAACGCAATTGAACAATTTCATTCTTTTTGCGCTCAATTAATTCCTCTTTGTATGTGTCGCTAAACTCAGCATTATCTTTAATTTCCTGAATTTCTACAGCTTCTTTTTGCTTCATTTCTTGCTCAATGATAGCTGTATCTTCACCAACATCAGGAATTACGAAGAAGTTTGGATCTTCATTTTTCCCTGTAATAAAATCACGCCCCTTTTCAGTCATTTCAATAGAATTCATTTTGAAATCGACTGAGTAGAATAATTCATCATCTACAAAAGGCATGTTTTTGCCATTGTCTTGCAAATAATAATATTCTGTTTTCTGAACCAATTTTTGAATTTGAGGCTCTTGAGTCATTTTCAAAAATTTCTTGTTTTTCGGAAAACCACGTTGAGCACGCAATAAAGCTAAGCCTGCTTTATCTTCCTTTCCTTTTGCAAGAAGTTCTTCGCCTTCCATAATCAGTTTTGCAACGAGACGTTTTTGCGCTTCAACTAAATCGGCAACTCTTGTTTTTAGTTGAATATAAATTTGAGTTTGATTGTCTTGCGGAACAGGACCAGAAATAATTAAAGGCGTACGAGCCTCATCAATTAAAACAGAATCGACCTCATCAATAATGGCATAATGATGTTTTCCTTGAACTAATTCATCGGCGTTAACCACCATATTGTCACGCAAATAATCGAAGCCGAATTCATTATTTGTTCCATAAACGATATCTGAACGATAGGCTTCACGGCGAGCTTCACTATTTGGCTCGTATTTATCGATACAATCGACAGTTAAACCATGGAAATTGAAAATCGGAGCATTCCATTCCGCATCACGTTGAGCCAAATACGTATTTACCGTAACAATGTGAACTCCACGACCAACAAGTGCATTTAAATAAATGGGGAAAATAGCTACAAGAGTCTTTCCCTCACCTGTTTTCATCTCAGCAATTTTTCCTTGATGTAAAACAGTACCACCAATGAGCTGAACATCGTAAGGAATCATATTCCAAACCATTTCGTTTCCAGCAACAATCCAAGATTTTCCGACAAAACGAACACACGTTTCTTTTAAAACTGCAAAAGCTTCTGCGTGAAGTTGATTTAAAACAACCTCAACCGATTCTAAATATTCTTTATCTAAAGCTTCAAGTTCATCGGCTAAATCTTTACGCTTATCAAACGTTAAGGTCTCATCGGTTGATGATAATTGCTTCTTAACAGCAATAATATCTGTGGCAATATCTGCTGTTGCTTCTTGTATTTTTCTTTTAAATTCTTGTGTCTTTTCTTTTAACTGCTCATCACTCAGTGTTTTTAATGAAGCTTCAAAGGATTTTATTTGACCAACAAAGGGACGTATTTTTTTTAAATCTC
>CAZNTR010000018.1:30130-35547 GCA_964575925.1 uncultured Chitinophagales bacterium | reverse complement strand
AACGGCAGTCTGTGAATTAACTCAAATTTTCAAACATAAATCGGCTTTTTTTGCGAAATTCCAATGGTTTTTTAATGAAAAGACTAGTTTTTTCACAACCTGACGGATTTCAGATTGCAAGAATCTATGATGAATTTGAACTATAAGCTCCGAGATAGAAAAAGTCGCACAATTTGAATAAAAAAGATTTATCTAGTGATTCTCTCAGAAAGAAAACTCCCCATTTTGCCAAAATTTAAACTGATCCAAAAAAGACGCAAAAAGTCACACAATTTTTTGAATAAATAAGATTGATTTAGAAGTTCATTCGAAAAGAAAACTCCCCCTTTCGCCCAAAAAATAAAATGCAAAAAAAGAAGCAAGAACTTTAAATGGGGATTTCACATCATTCAATTTGATAAAAGTAATGCTAACCAATGAACTGCAAAATGATACCCCAATTATATAATTAAACTAATTATGATTTTAAGTTATTAAATAACAATCGATTAATAGTATTTGTATTTAGTAAGACCCAAATGCAGGAATTGGATTATAAAAATGAATACTTCACAGTTCTCCGATTAAAATTCACATCTGAAATTCAAGCCTAAATCCCAAACCTCTAACATCAAAAAGATGAGTCCACTCCGAAAAGTCGATTCTGTAGGCTTACACACTACCAAATTTTCCGAATTCGACGAATATATTGCTAAAAACTACTTTTCGAAGTACGCTAAAAGATAGAATTTTTAGAGATTTTAGCCCAAATCGCAAATCCTTTTTTATTGTGAAAAAAGACATTAAGTTTATTCCCTTCTCAACCAAATCTCTAAAACCCTTTACATGAATATTCGAAATCACAATCAAGCAGCTTGGAATAAATACGTCGAGAAAAAAGACAAATGGAGATTCCATTCAATGAAACAGCTATTAATGCTGAAAAAAACGGAATTTGATTCATTAAAAGCAGGTTTTACGTTAACTGATATGTACAAAGATATGCGGGGAGACGAAAATAAATTCGATCAAAATTTCACAGCGTTCATGGCAACTAGAGCGGTAAAAGTTGTAAATAAAAATGAAAATCATGTATAAAATACTAAGTAAAACAATTTGGATATTATCACTAATAAGCTTGTTCACCGATATGGCGAGTGAAATGCTCTATCCAATAATGCCGATTTATTTAAAATCCATAGGTTTTTCGGTTTTGTTGATTGGCGTTTTAGAAGGAATCGCAGAAGCTACTGCCGGAATCAGCAAAGGCTATTTTGGAAAACGTTCTGATAATTCAGGAAAGCGAGTTCCATTTGTTCAACTAGGTTATGCCTTAAGTGCCATTTCGAAACCGATGATGGCCATTTATGTGTATCCATTATGGATTTTTCTGGCAAGAACAGTAGATCGATTTGGGAAAGGAATCAGAACTGGAGCGCATGATGCTTTGCTTTCAGATGAAGCCACACCCGAAACGAAAGGAAGAGTTTTCGGATTTCATCGTTCAATGGATACTTTGGGCGCAGTTTTAGGACCATTATTAGCTTTAGCCTATTTATACTTTTATCCAAATGATTATAAAACGCTGTTTTTTATAGCATTTGTTCCTGGGCTACTAGCCATTTTTGCCTCTTTCTTTTTGAAAGACAAACCCAAAGCAAGTCTAAAACCAAAAGTTAGTGTTTCGTTTTTTACGCTGTTCTCTTATTGGAAAACGAGTTCAATAAACTATCGAAAATTGCTTATTGGCTTACTTGCTTTCACCTTTGTCAATAGCTCAGATGTATTTTTACTACTCAAAGTAAAAGAAGCAGGACTCGACGATACAGCAGTTGTAGGAATTTACATTTTCTACAATTTAGTCTATGCTCTATTTGCATTCCCAATCGGAATTATCGCAGATAAAATCGGTTTGAAAACAATTTTCATAAGTGGAATTCTTGTCTTTTCACTCGTCAATTTCGGGATGTCTTTAGCAACTGGAACGATTGGTTTCCTAGTAATTTTCTTTTTGTATGGATTGTATGCGGCCGCAACGGAAGGCATTTCAAAAGCGTGGATATCAATCATTAGCCCAAAAGATGAAACAGCGACAGCTATTGGCACGTATGCAGGGTTTCAAAGTTTAGCCACATTATATGCAAGTGCTCTTACCGGATTCATTTGGTATAAATTTGGTTCAAACATTGCTTTTTTGATTACGGCAGTTGGTAGTTTATTGAGCGCTGTTTATTTAATGAGCTTAGAGAATCCATCAAAATAGGTTTGAAATCCCTGTCATGCTGGGCCAAGATCCAGCATCTCGGCTATAGTAATCCTAACCTTCATTGCAACTATCTAAGCAAAAGACAAAATCACAAATAAGGCGGAGATCCTGAATCAAGTTCAGGATGTCGAAATCCAGGTCATACTGAGCCAGACCAAGCATCTCGGTGCAAGCAATCTCTACTTTTTTGCCACTTTCCAAGCAAACGACTAAACCCTAATTTAAATCACAGACCAATCCAGCTTTGAGGATTTTTTTACTATTTTAGCATAAAAAAATCAATCCACAAGGATACTAGGAGTAGTAGTGGTCTTCAAATAAAAAAAATAGTCTAAACTGGGTGATAAAATTTCATTTTGGGTATAAACAGTAAAGGCTTGCAAAAGTCAATCGTAAAAGAAGCTCTCATCAAAAATGATTTTACTTTTCATCTTATTATTTTTCTTTCAAACCAATACAAATACAATCTACTCGGAATGGGATTCTGTTTTGCAGGAGTATGTAAAAGATGGTTTTGTTGATTATAAAACGCTACAATATCATCCAGAAAATCTGAATTTGTTTCTCGATAAAGCGGAAAAGGTGCAAAAAAAAAATTTTCAAAAGTGGGACAAAAAAGAAAAATTAGCCTTTTATATCAATTTGTATAACGCATTAACCATTAAACTCATTTTAAGTGAATATCCTGTTGAAAGCATAAAGGATATTGGGAATTTCTTTCGAAGCCCTTGGAGTAAAGATGTATTTTTCTTGTTTGGAAAACCGATAACACTCAATAATTTAGAACATGACATTATTCGCAAACAATTTAACGAGCCTCGAATTCATTTGGCTTTAGTCTGTGCTGCCAAAGGTTGTCCACCATTGAGATCAGAAAGTTACACAGCGGAAAAACTGAATGAGCAACTGGACAATCAGGCAAAAATATATTTATCAAGCTCAAAAGGATTAGTGATTGATGAGCAAAGAGAAACGATTTTTATTTCTTCAATTTTCAAATGGTACAAAGAAGATTTTGAATCAGTACCCGATTTTATTCAAGAATATATACAAACATCCATCAAATCTTACTCCATTCGTTATCTTGATTACGATTGGAATCTAAACGAAAAATAATTTTATGCAAACTACGCAAACAGCTGTTATGGATAGCTTTAATCCAAATGTGGATTACTCAGGATGGTTTTATACCTCAAGCGGTGAATCACGTGGATACATTAAATTTGAACAACTCAAAGAATTATGGTTCAACACAGGCACGATTTGTAATCTAAGTTGTCCTGACTGTTTCGAACATTCTGGACCTGGCGTTCACCGATTGGGAATGATAACTTTTGAAGACGCAAAGCCTCTAATTGACGAAGCGGTTTCTCTCGGTGTCAAACAATTTTCGTTTACTGGTGGAGAACCGTTTATCATTCCTGATTTGGTAAAAATTCTTGATTACGCACTCGATTTTGCTCCCTGTTTAGTTCTCACAAACGGGACAAAACCAATTCGTAAACGCTTTGAACAACTAAAGCCATTGCAAGAAAAGCAGCATAAAATTTCGTTTAGAATTAGTCTTGATTTCCCAGATGCAGAAAGACACGATGAAGTTCGCGGTGAAGGCATGTTCGATTTAGCATTAGATTCCCTAAAGAAATTACATGATTCGGGTTTTACCGTTTCTGTTGCTCGCCGCAGATTAGACAAAGAAATCAGCTTTATGGTTGATAATCAATACGTTGAAGTTCTTGCAAAAAGAGGTTTACCAGCCGAAACAATAATTATCAGTTTTCCTGATTTGGAGAGACATGGAGCTCCAAAAATCACAACCAATTGCATGACTACCTATCACACAGAAAAAACTCGTTCACAGTTTATGTGTGCATTCAGCCGAATGGTTGTAAAAAAAGATGGAAAAATGAGAGTTTACGCCTGTACACTAGTAGATGACGATGAAAAATATGATTTTGGATCCACGATTGCTGAATCGATGAAAGTAAAAACAATGCTTCAACACGAACGCTGTTATACCTGTTTTGGTGGAGGGATGTCTTGTAGCGAGTTAGACAAAAGGAATGGCAAATAATGAGTTTTTGATGAGAAGAATCTTTAAAGGGCAAGCACGCTAATTCACAGCAGGGAAAGTGTCTGTTGCACAACGAAGAATTATTCGTCCTACCGGCGAAAGTAATTTTGAATAAATATGTGTTAATACCTCAGTTTAATTGAAAATTTTATCAAATAATGATTATAAATCACTTCAGTAACATATTAAATTAATAGTTTGACTGGGATTTCGCTTTGCAGCGCTTTGAGAGTATAAAAGATGCCGATGGTACTACGAAGCCAAATGACGATGAGATGGGAGTTATATAAAAGACCCTTAATCATATATCGCAACCTAAGCAAGGCTTGTAAATAAATCTCAGACAATCACAAAATGTCCAATACCTTTTTTTAAATCCGATGTACTTAAACTTCAAATTTTTAAACGAAAGAAATCAATGAATAAATGGATAAAACCAATTCTAGCTTTAGTAACATTGGTTACCATAATTGCCTTAGCAAGATATTTCCAATTTGATGAAAAACTAATTGAAATTAAAGATTGGATTGCTAACCAAGGAGCTTGGGCGCCTATTTTATTTATTGGTTTGTATGTAATTGCAACCGTAGCTGCTTTACCTGGTTCAGTTCTTACCATTGCAGCAGGTGCTTTATTCGGATCAGTTGTAGGTGTAATTACTGTGATTTTGGGTGCAACACTCGGCGCATCGCTGAGTTTCTTAATTGCTCGTTATGTTGCAAAAGACGCCATTTCAAAACTCTTAGAAAAAAACGAAAAATTTCAAAAACTAAATAAATTAACAGAAAAAAATGGAGATATCATTGTTGCCATAACGAGACTCGTACCCATTTTCCCATTCAACTTGTTGAATTATGGTTTTGGTTTAACCGCTGTTCCATTTTGGACGTATGTGATTTGGTCGGCCGTTTGTATGCTACCAGGAACTATTCTTTTTGTAGTTGGAACCGATGCGGTAACGACAGTAATTAATCAAGGCAAAATTCCTTGGGTTTTAGTATTCATAGTTTTGATAGTTATTTCCCTAATTACATTCATTGTTAAAAAAGCAAAAGCCAGACTGAAAGAGTAAAAAAGATAAGCTGAAAGACTGAAGCT
>CAZNTR010000018.1:0-30030 GCA_964575925.1 uncultured Chitinophagales bacterium | reverse complement strand
AAAAAGCAAAAGCCAGACTGAAAGAGTAAAAAAGATAAGCTGAAAGACTGAAGCTAGAAGCAAGAAGCTAGAAGCTAGAAGCTGAAAGCTGATAGCTAGATGTTTCAAAGATAATTCGTAATTCATAATTCGTAAACTCTCACCTAAACCCTCTCACCTAAAATAATGTCAACACTAAATCTTTCTCCAATCGACCAATACAATCAAGAGCTTATTAATAATGTTCATCCGCAAACGTGGAAAAATCCTACGCCTCAATCCAATTATAACATGGTAGTTATTGGTGCAGGAACAGCTGGGTTGATTACGGCAATTGCAACAGCTACGCTTGGTGGGAAAGTAGCGCTAATCGAAAAACATTTAATGGGCGGAGATTGTTTGAATGTAGGTTGTGTCCCCTCAAAAGCTTTAATAAGTGCGGCAAAGGTAGCTTACGAAATTCAACATGCAGAAAATTTTGGTTTAGAAAATCATGGAATAGGAGCTGAAATCTTTCCAAAAGTGATGGAACGTCTTCGAAAAGTTCGTGCAGAAATCAGTAAAAACGATTCCGCAAAACGGTATTCAGAGTTAGGGGTGGATGTTTTTATTGGCGAAGGTGTGTTTACTGGAAAAAAAACGATTCAAGTTGGAAATGATACCCTTAAGTTCAAAAAAGCTGTTATTGCTACCGGTGCTAAAGCGGGGATTCCACCAATTTCTGGAATCAAATCCATTGATTTTTTAACAAACGAAAATATATTTAATCTCACCGAACGTCCCGAACATTTAATAGTAATTGGTGGCGGACCGATTGGTTGTGAATTAGCGCAATCGTTTCATCGTTTGGGTTCAAAAGTGAGCATTATTCAAGATCGATTATTTTTGCCTCTCGAAGATCCCGATGCGTCAAAAATCTTAGAAGAAGTCTTTCAAAAAGAAGGAATTGATGTTCATTTAAATGCAAAAATCACTCAAGTTGAACCGACTTCTGATGGACAAAAGCAAATCACTCTTGAATCAAATGGGAAAACAGTTGTTCTAAATGGAACGCATGTTTTAGTAAGCGCAGGAAGAACTCCCAATGTTGAAAACTTAGGCTTAGAAAAAGTAGGCGTTGAGTTTGATAAACGTTTTGGAATAAAAGTAAGTGATAAACTTCAAACCTCAAATAACTCAATTTATGCCGCAGGCGATTGTTGTATGCGTTGGAAATTCACTCATGCCGCTGATGCCGCTGCTCAAATTGTAGTTCAAAATGCATTGTTTAAAGGCAACAAAAAGATTAGTGATTTAACCATGCCATGGTGTACGTACACTCAACCAGAAATCGCTCATGTCGGTTTGTACGAGCGCGATGCTAAAGAAAAAAACATTGAAATCGATTTCTTTAAATTTGATTTATCTGAAAATGACCGAGCCATTGCAGAAGGGAAAACAAACGGTTTTGTAAAAGTGATGGTAAAAAAAGGATCCGATCAAATCTTAGGCGCAACGATTGTGGCTTCAAATGCTGGCGATATGATTAGTGAAATAACAACAGCTATGAAAGCAAAATTAGGTTTAGGTGGTTTTGCCAGTGTTATTCATCCCTATCCTACACAAGCTGATGCCATAAAACGAGTTGCGGGAATGTATAACAAAACACGTTTAACTCCATTTGTAGCCAAAATCTTAAAAAAATGGTTGACCTTTCAACTCTGAAAAATCATCGTTTTAGCGATGCGCTTTTAGTTGTATTAACTCGATTTCCCGTCGCTGGAAAAGCAAAAACACGCTTGATTCCAGCTTTGGGTGCTGAAGGCGCGGCCAATCATCAAAAAATGATGACAGAGTTTATCATTGATCAAGCCCGAAAAACAGGTGTTCACATCGAAGTGCGTTTTACTGATGGAAGCACAGAACAAATGCGAAATTGGTTGGGAGATGATATTTATTATAAAGAGCAAGGAACGGGCGATTTAGGCGAAAGAATGTCGCGAGCCATTTCCGAAAATCTTAATCATTCCAATAATGCAATAAAACGAGTTGGAATAATTGGAAGTGATTGTCCTGATTTCAGAACCTCAGATATGATTCATTTTTTCACTGAATTAGAGAACAATCCAGTTGTAATCGGACCTGCATTTGATGGTGGATATTACACAATTGGAATGCGCAAGCATCATCCTGAACTATTTTCAGGTATTGATTGGGGAACTGGAAAAGTATTTGAACAAACACTAAAAGTTGCAAAAACTCCCATCAAATTTCTTCAAAAATTAAGCGATGTGGATGAATTACACGATTTAGTTCCAAAAATATCGGTCATTATTCCAAGTTTAAACGAAGAAAAAACAATTCAAAAAACGATTGAATCTGCCAAGCAAGTCTATTTTACCGAAATTATTGTTTCTGATGGAGGTAGTACTGATCAAACCAAAGAAATTGCTGAAAGTTTGGGAGCAAAAGTTGTTTTATCAAAGCAGGGAAGAGGTCAACAACAACAAACTGGATTTGAAGCAAGTTCGGGAGAGCTTATTGTTTTGCTTCACGCCGATACGATTTTGCCAAAAAATTGGGATAAACTTGTTCGAGCAGCATTGGATAATGAAAAAACAGCAATTACGGCTTTTAAATTGGCGATAAGTGAATCAGGTTTCAGTTACAAAATGGTTTCTTATTTTGCAAATTTACGTTCAGTATGGGCAAAAATGCCGTATGGAGATCAATCGTTTGCCATCAGAAAATCAACATTACTTAAAATAGGCGGAGTTCCCAATCGAGTTTTAATGGAAGATGTGTATTTGGTTCGAGAAGCTCTCAAAATAGGAGAGTTGTCACTTATATCAGCTTCTGTAAAAACGTCTGCTCGTCGTTGGAAAAAATATGGCGTTTTAAAAACTACGGCTTTTAATCAACTTATTTTATGGGCGGATTCTCTTGGAGCATCGGATATTGATTTGAAAAATGTCTATTATGGTGATATTACTTTAGTAAAACTACTAAATTTTTGCTTACGATTGTTTTTGGGTAAGAATGAGAAATAAATTAAACTATTAATGTAGAAGGAAATTAAATGAAAGAAGCGCTTTCGCTACTAGCTTTTATAGAATTGGAAGAAAATAAACCAACACACGCACTTGTTCGTTCTGTTGATTTAGTCATAATTCGATATCGAAATGAAGTTTCGGTTTTGTACGGTCGTTGTCATCACAGAGGAGCACTTTTAGCAGATGGATATATTGAAGGTCAAAATTTAATCTGCGGCGTTCATTATTGGGATTATCGCTACGATACAGGAATTTCAGAATACAATAATAACGAACGATTACACAAATTTACTTCGGAAATTAAAGACGGCTCCGTTTGGATTGATCTTGCAGAGGTTAAACAATTTGAAATGGAAAATCCACAGCCGTTTAATAGAGAGCAATATTTAGGAACCTATGCGGACACACATCCTGAACCAACCGAACCTCACACCGCATACATTCAGGAACTAGCACGAAATGGGCTAAAAAAAACAGGACATCACGGTCCAAGTGCTTCAATGGGAGTCGATCGAGATATTTTACCGAAATGGGATTCTATTCAATTTTTGCCAGCACAATTATGGAAAAGACCGCTTTTAGATCATGAAGAAGTGGCAACTAAGACGGTCATCGGTAAATCAGCCAGAAAACCATTGGAATTAAGTATGCCGATATTTGTTTCAGATATGAGTTTTGGAGCTTTGTCGAAAGAAGCAAAAATTGCTTTGTCGATGGGTGCAGAAATGGCAGGTACTGGAATTTGCAGTGGTGAAGGTGGTATGTTGCCCGAAGAACAAGAAGCCAATTCACGCTATTTTTATGAATTAGCCTCAGCCAAATTTGGCTTTTCTTGGGATAAATTAGCTAAAGTTCAAGCCTTTCATTTCAAAGGTGGACAAGGTGCAAAAACAGGAACGGGTGGACATTTGCCTGGCTCAAAAGTAACAGCCGATATTGCCAAAGTTCGTGGTTTGAAAATTGGTGAAGCCGCCATTTCCCCAGCAGCATTCCCAGATTTAAAAAGCATTTCCGATTTTAAAGCAGTTGCTGATGAAGTAAGAGAACGAACTGGTGGAATTCCGATAGGATTCAAATTAGCCGCTTCACACATCGAGAAAGATTTGGATGCAGCTCTCGAAATTGGATGTGATTATATCATTTTAGATGGACGTGGAGGTGGAACAGGTGCTGCACCAACCATTTTGCGCGATCATATTAATGTACCAACCATTCCTGCTTTAGCAAGAGCAAGAAGACATCTCGATAAGCAAAATGCAAAAAATGTAAGTTTAATCATCACTGGAGGACTTCGAGTTCCTGCAGATTTTGCAAAAGCAATGATGTTAGGCGCCGATGCAATCGCTGTTTCAAATTCTGCATTGCAAGCAATTGGTTGTTTAGGAATGCGGGCATGTAATTCCAATAATTGCCCTGTAGGAATTGCCACGCAAAAAGAAAATCTACGTTCAAGATTATTAATCGAAGCTTCTGCAAGACAATTACAGAACTTCTTTGAAGCCTCAAACGAGTTGATGAAAGTGATTGCAAGAGCTTGCGGTCATGCGAAATTGTCCGATTTTAGTTTTGAAGATTTAAGCACTTTAGATTTCGAAATGCACCGTTTAACAGGCATACATTATGCAGGTAGCCACTAAATCAATCATTACTTGTCCAGTTTGTAGCTTCAAAAAAGAAGAAATTATGCCATTAGATGCATGTCAATTTTTTTATAAATGTGAGCAATGCAATACCGTTTTGAAACCCATTTCCGGAGATTGTTGCGTCTTTTGTAGTTTTGGATCGGAGGCTTGCCCACCTGTTCAGCAGGATAAAAAATGTTGTTAAGTAAATATAAACTAATACCATATAAGCACAATGGCTTCGTTAAAAATAAAGTTCCCAAATAAAAATGGTCAATTACTAAGTGGAAGAGTAGAACTTCCGTTGAATCAAAAACCTAAGCATTTTGCCTTATTTTCACATTGTTTTACCTGTAACAAAAATCTTTCGGCAGTTAGAAGCATTTCTCGAGCACTTATTCATAAAGGGTTTGGAATTTTGCAATTCGATTTTACGGGATTAGGTGAAAGTGAAGGAGATTTTTCAGATTCAAATTTTTCAGGTAATGTTGAAGATTTGATATTTGCTGCCGAATACTTAGAGAAAAATTTCGTTGCACCAGAATTGCTTATAGGGCATTCGTTAGGTGGAGCTGCAGCTTATTTTGCAGCTTCCAATCTGAAATATATCAAAGCTGTTGCTACAATTGGGGCTCCATCTAATCCTGATCATGTGGAACATTTGTTCGAACAAAGTTTAGAAATGATTCGTCATTTTGGACAGGCTGAAGTTGAATTAAGTGGAAGGCCGTTTATTATAAAGAAACATTTTTTAGATGATTTAAAAGAAAAATCCCTTCCAAAAGTTGTTCAATCTCTTCAAAAGGCCATTCTTATTTTACATTCACCACAAGACACTACGGTTGGAATTGAAAATGCTGCTACCATTTACAAAGCTGCGTTGCATCCAAAAAGTTTCGTTTCACTTGATGGCGCTGATCATCTTCTAACAAATAGGAATGATGCTGAATACGTTGGGCAATTAATTGCTAGTTGGTCAGTTCGCTATTTATCATTAAAAGAAGAACCGAAAGTTATAACCTCACACCAAGTAGCGGCTGTTTTAAAAGAGGAAGATTCGTTCACTACAACTATTAAAGCAGGAGACCATTATTTTACAGCTGATGAGCCTGAACAAGTTGGAGGAAATAATTTTGGCCCGACTCCCTATGATTTATTAGCATCAAGTTTGGCTGCTTGTACAGTAATGACTCTAAAAATGTATGCAAACCGGAAAAAATGGGCTATTGGAGATATTCAAGTTCATGTAAATCATAAAAAAGAACATGCTGATGATTGTGAGCATCTTAATGATCAACATAAAAAAATGGATATTTTTGAGCGGAATTTAATGTTTTCTGGAATAATAACAGATCAACAAAAAGCTAAATTAGTAGAAATTGCAGATAAATGTCCAGTTCACAAAACATTACATAGTAGTGTAAGAGTGAAAACAACAGTAGTTTAAGTGTTGCATCAACTCCAATAAAATCGATTTTGTTGAGTCTTTTGTAAAAAATGTACTATCGCTAATTAGTTTACGTAATACCGTATTTTAAATATATTGAGTTGTAAAGAATTAAATAGTAAACTAATGAACCCACTCCAAAAAGTCGATTTTATCGGTTTGAACCCTTCCCAATCGTGCGAATTCGCCGATTATGATGCTGAAGACTACTTATCGGAGTAAGCTCAACTAATTGAAAAATAAAATTATTGTACGAAAATGACTAAACAGGGATGAACTACCCAAACAAATACTGAAACTACAGAAATTAATTATATTAAATTAGCTATCCATTCTCCGTAATATCATGCATTACTATTTATTTCAATATTGAATTACTTATCTTTTGAGAAGAAACTATTTAGCAAAAAGCTAAAATATTAAGAATAAAGTAATTATTGTTATGAATCCCGTTGAACTCGTTCATGAATTACAAACAGGAAAACCAACTTTTTACAGCGATCTCTATAAAAACTATTACAAAAGCATAGAATACTATATTTTGAACAATAGTGGGACTCAAAACGATGCAGAAGATATTTTTCAAGATGCTATGTTGGTACTTCTAGATAAACTTAATCGGGATGATTTTAGACTTACAGCAACATTAAAAACCTATCTATTTGCTATCTGTAAAAATCTGTGGTTCAAAAGATTACGGAATCCAATGCATAAATATGAAGTCGCTTTAGACGAAGAAATGTCAGATTCATTGTATGAAGAATATTCATCAGCAATTGAAGAAGAAACGAACGCAATTGACCAAGTGAGTGTGTTAATGTCTAAAGTAACTCATCATTGTAATCAGTTACTAAACGCCATGTTTTTTGAGCAAAAAAATATTGATCAAGTGAAAGAAGAGTTTGGCTATACAACCAAACATAACGCTCAAAATCAAAAATATAAATGCATTGAACAAATGAGAAAAATGAAGAGCAAAGAAATTAATTAAAAATTCAAAAATCCTTGGGTGATTTGTCAGTGCGGATTGGTATAAACACTTAATCTAACCTTAATCAAATTTAACTTCAATGAAATACGAAAAATTAAAAATTGTTGCGCTTTTATTTTTATCTAGCATTACATTGCAATATTGTAGCGATGCAGAGAACGATTCAAATGAATTTATAGCTGACACTAATACGTTTTCTAGTTTTATGAATTTCTCATTAGAAGCTAGTAATCAAGGTCCTGATCCTGCATTGGGAATGGCACACGCAGGAAATGATTCAACAGTTACAAGAAAAGTCTATGTAAAAGATGGGCAAGATATTGTTAATGGTAAATATCCTGTTGGAACCGTAATTGTTAAACATTCTATGAACACAGACCTTAGCGTGAATGAAATTACAGCTATGGTTAAACGTGGTAATGACTTTAACACTGAAGTTGGTGATTGGGAATGGTTTATGCTAAATCCCGCAGATAATACCATTTTGGGAAGAGGCGGAAAAGATATGATGAATGGGATGTGTAATGCATGTCATAGTGCCAATGCATCAAAAGATTATGTATTTTCTAAATAAATCAAAATCTACTCTAAAACACATTAACTAACCTAGGCGGTACCTTGTGATTTGTGAGTAATCGCCTAAAATAGGGTCTAATTTATTCACTAATAAAACAAAAAATAATACTTAGTTATAAAGTAAAAATGTTTAAAAACTAGATATTTTTAGTTTTATAAACTTTATTCTATTCATTCTTAGAATTAATCCTGACTCCAAAATAGCTTGTTGAGATTGAGATAAAAGTCAGAGTAAAATTAAGGGATTTAAAAATTTCAGCTTTGTGAGTTTTCACAATGCTTAATACCTAAAGTAAATAAAAGTTTTTTGATTTAGTAGTCCACAATCTGGCATTAAATTGGATAGTTACTCAAATGTAATGAATAGTTCTGGAATCATTTTAGGGAGATTAATATCACCTAATGATATAAAATGGTAGTTCCCTAATTCAAGTAATTGAGGGTACTGCAAGCAATTTGACAAGAATGCCATTAAGTGGTAATCTAAGTACTGAACAAATTAATACTGTAAAAGAATGGATTCAAAATGGAGCAAAAAATAAAAAAGATAATTTTTTTAGTTATCCTTTGCACACTCAAATCATTGGTTTCTCAAGGTCAAATTTACGGTACAATGTCTGGAAGCGTTGAGTTTTTATCAGTTGCAACCGTTGAGTCATTCTCAGGTAAATCGAATTCTGTAAACGGTCAAATTAATTTATCTAACAATACGCTCGATTTTTTTGTTGACATTAATACCGTCACAACAGGAATAAAATTGCGTGATGAACACATGAGAGAAAATCATTTAGAAACAGAAAAATATCCTTTTGCAGAATTTAGTGGTACCCTATCTGCCATTGACCCAAGTGTAAAAGATACTCAGATAGTTGTAGCAAAAGGTGATTTTACAATTAGAGGTAAAGCAAAATCAATGATAATAAATGGGAAAGTCTTATTTAAAGGAAATGTGCTTTTTATAAAAGCAGAATGGGATGTTCGTTTAGCGGACCACGATATACCATTACCAAAATTCCTATTTCTAAAACTGAGTGATACACAAAAAGTTAGTTTAATAGCTACTTTAAATCATAAATAACAAGAATAAAAAGTAATAGTATTGGTTAATAAATATGATATAATCTCATGAATCGGAAAATAAATGGTAGTGTTCTTATAGGTATTTTAGTGATGTAAATTTTCCCATTTGAACACACCTCTACGCAGCTTAAATGTAACATACATAAATCGATAGTCCTTTAGATTCGTTATTTTAGTTCCTGAGTTAGTTGTTTTCAAAACAGCAAAAATACGATAAAAATACACTTCATTTAAAGCTTCAGCGCAGCTATGAATCTATTGGTGGTATTGCTAAATATTAAGAATTGTGGGGCTTAGATGGTTCTGCAACTAGTCAGATTTCAATCGATTATGGATTAATAGATACATGGTCGTTTGGATGAGGTCGAACAAAAAGAGAAAAAGCCTTTGATTTTCGAACTAAATACACCTAACTATAACAGACACGTAGAAGAAATAGTTCATTAAGTGTAGGTTTTGATGCAACAATAGGAGTCCGAACAAATCCTATAATTAATTTTCCAACTTTTGATAGATTCTATACAGATTTTTCCATTCCTATTTTGCAACGTATAACAGACGATTTATCATAACTGTTATATCCAACAATAGCTAGTTTGCTAGAATTGTTATCAAGGACAATATCAGAAGATGGAGTAAATTTGTGCTGGGCTTTATTTAGGATTCGTTTTAAGGTATGTAAACAATCTGTAGTAACGGAAAAAAGTTTACCTGTTTATTCTGATAGTTAAAAAACTGTATTAAGTCTAGGTTGGCAAATTGAAACAGGAAGTCATGTTTTTCAATTATTTATACCTAGTTCACAATTATAATCAGATCCGTAAATGTTACGATATACTATAAACTAAAATGGAATAGTAATTGACCATCTACGAATCGGAATCAATGTTAACCGTTTTTCTTAGTTCGAATAAATAAGATCGAAATAACAATTATCTAATTAATGATTATTAGATGAAGATACTTTAAATTAAAAGTGTAGAAAAATTGAAAATTTCAGGTTATTAAAGTACTATTATGAAGCAGTTATGATTATCTCACTCCCAAAAATCGAATTCATTAATGTGTACTCATTCAAATCGTGTATAATCGATCATGAATTAAAATGAAAATACATTCAAAAATAATTCTAATAGAATTATTAAAATATTGTAATACATTTATAATAATTAATGATGAAAAATGAAATAAATTTATGGATTCATAAAATCATAGCCTTATTTAATCAAGGCTTAGAACCGTTGGAAATCTTTCAAAGTTTACTCATATCTTTTCTATTTACTATTATTCCTATTCCTGGAATAACGGCAATAATTGTAACTCCAATTGCCTTAAACTATAAACTGAATATTCCGATAATGATGGGTTTTAGTTATATCTTTGCGCCCTTACAATTTATTTTACTTTTACCATTTATAAGAATAGGGGAATATGTTTTACAAACAGATCACACACTATTATCAGTAGAAGCTATCGTGAATTCATTTAATAACAGTTTTTGGATTACCTTGAAAGAACTAAGTTTGGAAGTTATATGTGCACTATCGGGATGGGCTTTAATCAGTTTTCCAACTTTATTCGTTATTTACTTTTTAGGTCGATTGTTTATTGGGGAAAAAATAAATATCATGAAAAAAAATATAATCAAAAAAAATACAAAATAAAAAAATGGAAAATCTTAAGATTACTTTATATGGCGCACAATGGTGTCCAGATTGTAGAAGAACAAAAGAGTTATTAAAAAAAAATAATATAGAATTCAAATATGTGAATGTTGATTTAGATTCAGAAGCAAGTGCTTTAGTAGAACAAATTAATAATGGGAAACGAATTATTCCAACATTAAAAATTGATGGAAAAAGTGTAACAAATCCTCAAAATTATGAGTTAGCAAAACTACTTGGTCTCAATAAGAATGGTCAAATTACATTATATGGAGCCGATTGGTGTCCCGATTGCAGACGTGCGAAACGATTTTTACAGGATCATGAAATTAATTTTCGATTCATTGATGTTGATTCAAAGCCAGATGCAGCGAATTGGGTTACTGAAATAAATAAAGGTAAACGAATAATTCCAACTTTATTAATAAATGGCAAGGTATATTCGAATCCTAATAATCAAACCTTATCTGATGTTTTGGAAATTGAAAAAGTGCCTGTTTCTAGAATTTATGATGTATTAATTATTGGAGGCGGAGCTGCAGGTCTAACAACAGCTATTTATGCTCAAAGAGACAAGTTCGACAGTATAATTCTTGAGCGAAAAAACATAGGTGGTAATGCATACATAACTAAAAAAATAGAAAATTATCCAGGGTTTAATGAAGTTTCAGGGCCTGAACTTATGGAACGAATGGAGTCGCAAGCTTCCATTTTAGGTGCTACAATTGAAGTAGGTGAAGATGTACAACTTATTGAAAAAACAGAAAATCACTTTAAAATACACACTGCATCACAACTCTATCTAAGTAAAAGTGTTGTTATAGCAACTGGTAGCACGTATCGCACTTTAAATATAGATGGAGAAAAAGAATTAATTGGTTCTGGAATTCATTTTTGTGCTACCTGCGACGGCGCTTTTTACCGAGATAAAGAAGTTATTGTGATAGGTGGAGGAAATTCTGCTTTAGAGGAAGCCATCTTTTTGGCTGGTTTTTGTAAAAAAGTAATCATTGTTCATCGTAATGAGCAATTTTCCGCAACTCAAACTTACACAGACAAATTACCTTCTGTTTCAAATATTGAAGTAATTCTTAATAAGACCCCTTTACGATTTAATGCAACTCAAAATGGTGTTTTTGAATCTTTAACTGTTCTAAATAACAAGGACAATTCCCAACAAGTAATTAAAGCAGACGGTGTTTTTATTTTTATTGGTTTAGTTCCAAATACAAAAACATTCGATGGTTTAATCAACCTTTCCGAAAGCGAGCATATTATAACAAAGGGTCTTAATAAGACTAATGTTGAAGGAATATTTGCAGCTGGGGATGTCAGAAAAGGAGCCATAGCGCAGGTTGCCGCAGCAACAGGCGAAGGCGTTGTTGCTAGTTATGGTGTTCGGGAATACTTAAGTCGTTAAAAGAAAATGATATTCGTGTAAGAATTGTTATTTGATGAACATTCATCCATTTTCTCTTAAAATAAAAAAGAGGAAATCAATAGTTAAATAACTGAAAATAAAAAAATATAAAAATAATGTGTAGAAAAATATCTATGAAATTTATTTTAAAGATGTGTATGACAATTTGTTGCTTATGTAATGTTAAGAATACAAATGCACAAGTAGCTGAAAAAGCAGAAGATATAAATCCATTGTTGATAGGGGAAAGTGTTCCCGAAGCATATTTACAAGATAAAGATGGGAAAACAATTTTATTGCAAGATGTTCTCAAGCTAAAGCAAACAGTTCTAATTTTTTACCGTGGTGGTTGGTGTCCGTATTGTAATTTGCAATTATCAGGTCTTATTAAGATAGAAAAAGACGTAGTTGAACTTGGTTATCAAATTGTAGCAATAAGTCCCGATGATTATAAAAATTTGAAATCAACTTATGAAAAAGATAGTATGAATTATCAATTGTTTTCAGATTCTGATGCGAAGTTTATTAAGGCAATTGGAATAGGATTTAAAACACCTACAATGTTGAAAGTTTATATTTCATCAAAAGGGCAAAAAGGCAAAACATCCGAAGTAATGCCTGTGCCAACTGTTCTGGTTTTGGATGAGAATGGTAAAATATTGTTTGAATATATAAATACAAACTACAAAGAAAGAATAAGTGGTGAACTGCTACTTGCAGTGTTAAAAACATTGAATAAATGAAACCAATATAAATGAATGACTTTATTACTCAATTTGGGACTTAGACTTTTTGTAAAGTTTATTATTTTGAGCGTACTCCGAAAAGTAATTTTTAGCAATATATTCGTCGTAATTGGAGAATTTGGACGGGTGTAAACCGGCAGAATCGACTTTTCGGGGTGAACTCTTATTTTTAAAAAAAGATTGAATTTTACAAATAGATAAATAAAAACAATAATCTATTTGCAAAGTTTTGATATTATTTAGTATACGTTATTTCTTCAAACTAGGCTCCGACTAAGCATCTCAGCCTTAAAGCTTAACCTATACAAAAGAACTGCTGATGGCGTAAAAAGACATTGAACCTAGATTCTGTTTCTGGCCATGGGATGACTTTTTTTGTAAAAGCCAGTGAAGTTTGTTTAGAAACGAAGTCTGAATTTGAGTTATTAGTTTTAACCATTCTATATCGTATTAGTTAGTCAATTATATTGCTAAAAACTATTTTTAAGATTGTGTTAATAGCTAAAAAAAATACATTTTTTATCTATTTATATTAAAATACTTAGCGCACTTATATACTTTAATATATTACTAAATTATATGTAGGGAAAATGGGTTACAGGTATAGTAATCTTTTGCTTTCTTAGAAGCTAAAGGTTACTATATGTTTATAAACGTTAAATAAAAACAGTAAAACAAAATCATCTCATCTTATTGTAAAGATACAATAAGTTGAGTTATAAATGCAGATTCAAATCCTTATTAGCAAATTACTGGGTGATAATATTTTATAGTAGGTATTAATAAATAGTTCATTACTTATGGCAAATCAATTATTCACTTCTTCTAAAAAAATGAATAGAGTCTCTGTTTAATAAAATCAGTAGTTTATTTCACAATAGGTTTAGAATTATTTTTAATCAATAAAAAAATAAATCTAGTTAATTTCCTAATAATATTGAGTAAAGAACATAATTATGTGAATTATATATTATTGTAGCCATAACGTTATTAGACATATAGATTATAAACTCAAATAAAAATAACTATCATGCAAAATTACGATATCATTATTATTGGCACAGGAGCAGGTGGTGGAACACTAGCAATGAAATTAGCTCCAACGGGGAAAAAAATTCTACTCTTAGAACGTGGCGATTATCTACCGCGTGAAAAAGAAAATTGGGATACTGAGGAAGTTTTCCTTAAATCGCGCTACAAAGCCAAGGAAACATGGACAGATAAAGAGGGAAAACCCTTTCATCCTGGAATACATTATTGTGTTGGTGGCAATACTAAAGTGTATGGAGCCGCACTTTTACGTATGCGTGAAAAGGATTTCGAAGAAGTAAAACATCACGATGGAATATCTCCTTCTTGGGATATAAAATACAATGATTTATCCTCATATTATCTGGAAGCAGAAAAACTATATTGGGTACATGGTTTACGTGGCAGCGACCCCACTGAACCCGAAGAAACAAGCCCTTATTCATTACCCCCTTTAGAACAAGAACCACGCATTCAAGAGCTTTTCGACGATATAAAAAATTTAGGATTTAAACCATTCCCCTTGCCAATTGGAGTAAAAACTGGAAACAAAAAAGGGGAATCCAAAGTCGTTTTAGATCGTTTCGATGGTTTTCCTGACCCAACCGAAAGCAAGGCTGATGCCCACGTAGTGGGTATAAAAGAAGCTTTGAAACATGATAATGTTACATTACAAACGAATAGTTATGTTTCGCGGCTCATCACAAATGCTTCTGGCAATGAAATAAAACAGGTTGAAGTTAGCATAAACGGTGAAACAATTCACTATTCAGCGAATATCGTCGTTGTATCCGCTGGTGCTATTAATAGTTCAGCGCTATTGTTGCGTTCGGCTAACGAAAAACATCCCAATGGCCTTGCAAATAGCTCCGATGTGGTTGGGCGATATTATATGGCACACAATAATTCGGCCATGTTGGCTCTTTCTACCAAGCCGAACCTTACAAAGTTTGGTAAAACATTCGCTATAAACGATTTTTATTTTGGTTCTAACGATTTTGATTTTCCAATGGGGCATATTCAAATGCTTGGCAAATCCGATGCAACGATGTTTCGTGAAGATGCTCCTACTTTTGCGCCTGGTCTCACTCTCGAATATATGGCAAAACATGCCCTCGATTTTTGGATGACTTCAGAAGATTTACCTCTCCCTGAAAACAGAGTTACTTTAACCAAAAAAGGAACTATTGCTTTGAATTATACTGAAAATAACATGGAAGGTCATAAACGCTTGCAAAAAAAATTAAGGTGGATACTTGAACACACCGGTTGTGAAAGTCATTTGCTACCAAACAACATATACCTTGGCAAAAAGATACCTATTGCTGGGACTGCGCATCAATGCGGTACTATTCGATTTGGAAATGATCCTAAAATTTCGGCACTAAATACTCAATGTAGAGCACATGAAATACAAAATTTATATGTAGTGGATGGTAGTTTTTTTCCATCAAGTTCGGCCGTGAACCCTGCGTTAACGATTATCGCAAATGCGCTCAGAGTTGGAGATTATCTAATTAACGAAATTATGTAACCGCTTAAATAATTATAATCAGTGAAAATAATTAAAACCTATTTCTGGATTAGTCTCATCTATTTGATTAGCTATATACAGTTATCTGCTCAAACTATTACAGAAATTAAAGGAGTCTCTTTTACCGTTTCAAATTTGAATGAAGCCCTTAAGTTTTATACTGAAGTTTTATCTTTTCGTATTGATACCGTTTATGTTCTTCAAGGAAAGAAAGTTCAACATCTATTTGGTCTTGAAGACGCAAACCTTCTGATTAATGTTGCTCGTTTGTATTTAGGAGATGAGTATATCGAATTAATGGAATTCCATTCAAAAAAAACGATTAGTAGAAAGATACCAATAGATAGCCGAAGCAATGATTTGTGGTTTCAGCACATCGCAATTGTGGTGAGCGATATGAACAAAGCGTATGCAATTCTTACAGAAAATGAAGTAACTCATGTTTCCACGTTTCCTCAAACACTACCCGAATATCTGCCATCTGCGGCAGGAATTACTGCTTTTTATTTTCGTGATCTTGATGGGCATAATTTAGAGTTGATTTATTTCCCAGCAGGAAAAGGAAATCCGAAATGGCAAAATAACAATCAAAGCCTTTTTCTTGGAATTGACCATACGGCAATAGGAATTGAATCAACAAAACCTTCTCTTGAATTCTATACAAATAAGTTGGGCTTAGCGATTGTAGGGGTTAGCCAAAATTATGGTACTGAGCAGGAATATTTGAATCAAGTTTTCGGTGCACGCCTAAATATTACAGGTCTTAAAGCCAACAATGGAATTGGACTTGAATTTTTAGATTATGTTTCGCCACCTGGTGGTCGCCCCTATCCGACAGATACAAAACCAACAGACCTGTGGTATTGGCAAACCAACATGAAAACGACAAATCTTAATAAAATTCTTAAACATATATCCACTTCATGCTCAAAGCAACTCTCAACAGGGGGCATTTCACTAAAAGAGAATAAGTTGAATATAAATAATGGAATAATTATGCGTGATCCTGACGGTCATGCTCTTTTTATACACGATTAAAAATAAATACTATTATGAGACAAAACCCACATCACCGTCTTGCAGGGCAAACCTGTATTGTAACTGGTGCCAATTCAGGAATAGGAAAAGAAGTTGCTCTATCTATGGGACGCGACTGCGCAAATGTGGTGGTCAATTACATAACCGACCCAACTAGCGCCGAAGAAGTGGCTCATGAGATAGAAAAAAGTGACACAATCGCAAAAGCAATAGTCGTTAAAGCCGATGTAAGTAAAGAAGACCAAGTACAAGACATGTTCAAAATTACAAAACAGCACTTTGGAACAATTGATATTTTGGTAAATAATGCTGGTTTACAATGCGATTCCCCTTTTCAGGATATGACCCTTGCCCAATGGCAGTTAGTAATCGACGTAAATTTAACAAGTCAGTTTTTATGCTCCCGCGAGGCGGTTAGAGAATTTCTGCTACGAGGTCGAAAAGACTATTCATCAGCTGTTGGTAAAATAATTTGTATGAGTTCTGTACATGAAATTATTCCTTGGTCTGGCCATATTAATTATGCAGCATCAAAAGGTGGCGTAATGCTTTTAATGAAATCGATGGCACAGGAACTTGGACCCAAAGGCATAAGAGTAAATAGTATTGCTCCTGGTGCAATACAAACACCGATAAATCGCAATGCCTGGGAAACTCCTGAAGCTCTTGAAAAACTGAATAGACTCATACCTTATAAAAGAATTGGTCAAACCAATGATATTGGCGCGGTGGCTGTATGGTTAGCATCCGATGAAGCCGATTACATTCATGGAACTACTATTGTTATTGATGGCGGAATGACACTCTATCCTGGATTTACTGAAAACGGCTAAGATTTCTTCGATTAAGAATACCATAAACAAAAAAGAGCTGAACGAGCAAGATTCCTCAGCAACTGAATACACATTGGAGTCGATAAACTAAAACAATAAACACTGATGAGAAAAATAGTATGAAACCAAATCCTGAAAAAGTAAGATTAAATGAACAGTATTCGTCAAAAAAAAATTGGTTAAAATGGGGACCTTACCTAAGCGAGCGACAATGGGGAACTGTACGCGAAGACTATAGCCCTCATGGAAGCGCTTGGGACTTTTTCCCGCATGACCATGCCCGTAGCCGAGTTTATCGATGGGGAGAAGATGGCATTGCTGGAATCAGTGATGAGTTATCTAACCTGTGTTTTTCAGTAGCTTTATGGAATGGAAAGGATCCTATCATTAAAGAACGACTATTTGGCCTAACTGGTTTGGAAGGTAATCATGGAGAAGATGTTAAAGAATTATACTACTACCTCGATAGCACACCGACCCACTCGTACATGAAACATTTGTACAAGTACCCTCAAGCTGCATTTCCGTATCAAGATTTGGTTCAAACGAACCACAACCGTTCAAAACAAGAAAAAGAATATGAATTATTAGATACTGGATTATTCGATGAAAACCGTTATTTCGATGTATTTACCGAATATGCTAAAGCCGATAACGAGGATATTCTAATAAAAATTACCCTACATAACCGGTCGAACGAGGATGCTTCTGTTTCTGTTTTACCTACTCTCTGGTTTCGAAATCTTTGGAGTTTTGGGCTACTAAACGAAAAACCTCGTTTAGAATTGATAAAAGGGAAAGATTCTAGCTATGTAAAAGCTACTCACCCAAAAATGGGAGAATATTTCTATTATTTTGACTCCAGTCAACGAACTCTTTTCACCGAAAATGAAACCAACACAGCGCGTTTATTCGGAGTGCCAAACGCTCAAGCATTTGTAAAAGATGCCATTAACGATGCTATTATTAACCAAGATTTTAGCCTGTTTGATGATAAGACTGATGGTACAAAGTGTTCACCTGTTTATGAGTTAACCATACCCCCTGGTGAAAACTTTCAAATCAAGCTGAGATTATCGAAGACTAAATCTAGTAAAAAAGCATTGACTACCGAGTTTGATGCTATTTTCGCAAAACGTTTAGAAGAAGCCAATGCATTTTACGACGAACTTTGTGTGGAAGATAACGAACTCAAAAATGTTCAGCGCCAAGCTTTTGCGGGTATGTTATGGAGTAAACAATATTATAATATTGATATCCCACGATGGCTTAACGGAGACCCAGGGCAAATACCGCCGCCTGAAAGCCGAAAAAATGGACGTAACCATCAATGGGCTAGCTTAAATAACGAAGACATTATTTCAATGCCCGATAAATGGGAGTACCCGTGGTATGCAGCTTGGGATTTAGCATTCCATTGTATTCCATTGGCCATGGTTGACTCCGAATTTGCTAAAAATCAATTACTCCTTTTTTTACGTGAATGGTATATGCGACCCAACGGGCAATTGCCTGCTTATGAATGGGCATTTAGCGATGTGAATCCACCTGTACAGGCATGGGCTTGTTTACAAGTATATCGTATTGAGAAAAAAAATACTGGAAATGGCGATATCGATTTTCTTAAAAAATCCTTTCAAAAACTGCTCATTAACTTTACTTGGTGGGTAAATCGTAAGGATCATAACGACAAAAATGTATTTGAGGGTGGTTTTCTAGGCCTTGATAACATTGGTGTTTTCGATCGCAGTTCATTTATTCCTGGAGGAGGACACCTTGAACAGGCTGATGGAACAAGTTGGATGGCCATGTATTGCTTAAACATGCTCGATATGGCTCTCGAAATAGCACAAGTTGACCACACATTTGAAGATGTAACCACTAAATTTTTTGAGCATTTTGTTTACATTGCCGAATCACTCAATAGAATGGGCGAAGACTGGACTGGCGCTTGGGATGAAACGGAAGGCTTCTTCTATGATATTTTAGCCAAACCTGACGGTTCTTACATACCTCTGAAAGTTCGATCACTTGTTGGGTTAACAACTTTTTTTGCTACGCTTGTTTTGGATCAAGAACGGTTAAAAAACGTTCCAGATTTTACACGAAGACTAAAGTGGTTTAGAAATTATCGACAAGCCAATAACTCGTACCTAGTTATTGAAGAGTATAAAGATGGTCAAGATATTTTACTTTCGCTTACTCCTAAAAAAAGGCTTGAAAAATTATTAGAAGCACTTCTAGACCCATCGGAATTTTTATCACCGTATGGCATTCGTAGTGTTTCAAAAATTCACGAAAAACCCTACTCTGTTACCATTGATGGTGCTGAATATGGCTTGCAATATGTACCCGGCGAGAGTAATACCTCACTATTTGGAGGAAATTCCAATTGGCGAGGTCCTGTTTGGATGCCTATGAATTACTTGTTAATTCAATCACTCATCGAATTAAATAAATACTATGGTAATTCAATAATAACGGCGTGCCCTACTGGATGCGAACGTTTATTGAATCTGAATCAAGTTGCTGATGACATTTCATTGGGATTAATATCCATTTTTAAACAAGATGCCAATGGGAATCGCCCCGTTCACAATAATCATTCTCTGTATCAAAATGATCCACATTTTAAAGATTTAGTATTGTTTAATGAATATTTCCACGGCGATACAGGCGCAGGAATTGGCGCTACACACCAAACAGGTTGGACTGGTCTTGTTGCAGAACTAATTAATCGAGTACTTAAGAAATAGATAACCTACTATTCGCTGGATTAATTAACAATTAATCCGGCCTTTTAAAGTTGCTTCTTGTTTTTACCTAAAAAATACTATTAAAATACTTTACACCACCTTGCTATGCTTACCTTCAACTCAGAAAATTCGAAAGAAACCTTAACTAAAGAATGGCTTATAACTAATGGTATTGGAGGTTACGCATCTAGTACCCTTTCGGGAGCAAATACACGACGATATCACGGATTATTGGTAGCATCGCTCAATCCTCCTATTCAACGCCAAGTGCTTGTTTCCAAAATAGAAGAATCACTACTAGCCGATGATGGTACGAGCTATAATCTTTCTTCCAATTATTTTCCTGGTGTAATTCACCCTAAGGGCTATATTCACATAGAAAGTTTTAACAGAAAGAGATTAGCAGAAACCGTTTTTAATGTAAATGGAAACCGTTTAAAAAAAACTATCTTTATGGTTCATGGTTCTAATACCACCATTTTGGAGTATGAAAATATGGCTACAAGACCTATTGGATTAGTTTTGAATCCCTTTTATGTTAATAGAGATTATCATAGCCTTTATCATGAAACCTCACTATTCAGTCGGTATATTGATCTTAATAAACGACTTATAGAGATTACAAGCAATCAATATGCAATACCTGTATATCTTAAGTATTCCTGTGGTCAATTTACTGAAGAACAAAATTGGTATAGAAATTATCACTATCTTGAAGAACAACATCGAGGTTTGGATGATACCGAAGATGCTTATTCAATTGGTAAAATCGAATTACAACTGAACCCAGGAGAAGTTGCTTATATCACGTTTTCTACGGATATTGAAATGGCTCAAATTTCTCCTAAAAAAGCAAAAAAACAAGAACTTAAACGCTTAAATGAAATCGTTCAATTAGACTTGAACGATGAGTTTCTATCCGATTTAATCGTAGCGGCCAATCAGTTTATAGTGGATCGAAAAACAACGGCTGGTAAATCGATTATAGCTGGCTATCATTGGTTTACCGATTGGGGTAGAGACACCATGATTGCTATGTTAGGATTGTGTATAGCAACAGGAGATCAGGCAACAAGTAAATCCATCTTGAGTACGTTTTTGAACAGTTTAGACCAAGGTCTGTTACCAAATCGTTTTGCAGATAATCAGAATGATAAACCCGAATATAACACCATAGATGCCACACTGTGGCTGTTTGTCTCATTATATCACTATTTCATTAAATTTGGAGATGCCGAGTTTATCAAAGATAACATTCATAATTTAGATGCCATTTTTGAAGCTCATATCATTGGAACGCACTACCAAATTCGAGTAACCGAACAGGGATTCCTTTTTGGAGGTGAGGGAGTTTCACAACTTACTTGGATGGATGCTCGAATCGGTGATTATGTGGTTACGCCTAGGCATGGTTGCCCAGTTGAAATTCAAGCATTGTGGTACAATGCACTGCAAGTTTATTTGTTTTTTGGAAAAGAATTTCCAGATGTATCGATGCCTCTAAAATCACTTTTGGAGAAATTATCCCAAAAAATTAAAACCAACTTTTTGCCCTTTTTCTTAACTAGCGATGGGTATTTGAAAGATGTAGTCGATCGTAATTTAAACGGAGATGCAGCGATACGGCCCAATCAACTCTATACGCTAAGTCTTCCTTTCCCTTTAGTTGACAAAAATACAGGAATTCAAATCCTAAAAATTGTTGATTCTCATTTATTTACGCCTTACGGATTAAGAACGCTCTCGCCCGAAAGCATTCACTTTGTACCAACATATAATGGCAACCAATGGAATCGGGACTCCGCCTATCACCAAGGCACCGTTTGGCCTTTTCTTCTTTCCGATTATTTTCAAGCTTGTTTATTCGTTTATGGAAAAACAGAAGATATTTCTTCTAAACTTAATCAATCAATCAAAATTTTGAGTAAACATTTCTACGAATCGGGTTGCATTCACGGTATCGCCGAAATATTCGACGGATTAAATCCCGATTATGGAAAAGGTACTGTTCAACAAGCTTGGTCGGTAAGTGCAGTAATTCAACTGCAATTAATGAATCTAACCTAAAAAAAAATGGTAATACAACAGTTAAGAATAGCACTCATAAAAAACATTCGTATTTATCTCATTGAATCCTGGGCTTTAGGAATGTTTATGATTTCGGCTAGTTTATTCGTAATTATATTAGAATACCCCTTATCTCCAATTAGACAACTCATTGATGACAGCCTCCTGAGAAGATTCTTTATCGGTTTAGCAATGGGTTTAACGGCCATAATTCTTATATACTCCCGATGGGGAAAACAATCTGGTGCACACATGAATCCCGCTGTTACTCTTTCATTTTATATGTTGAATCGTATTTCTTGGCAAGATGCATTTTGGTATATTTTGTTTCAATTTATGGGAGGTTATTTTGGTATTTTGCTTTTAAAATGGACACTTTTTACTTATATCTCCAGTCCTACTGTTAACTATGTTGTTACTGTTCCTGGTCAACAAAGTTTTTTTACAGTATTTTCTATGGAGTTTTTACTTTCTGTAATCATCATTTTAGTAGTTCTTTTTAGCAGTAATTCAACAAAGACAGCCGCATTTACTGGATATTTTGTCGGTGTATTATTGGTACTATTTATAACAGTTGAAGCTCCTTTTTCTGGAATGAGTATAAATCCAGCACGTACAGTCGCTTCCGCTCTTGTTGCAAATGAATGGCAAGGCTGGTGGTTGTATTTCATAAGCCCTATTTCGGGAATGTTGTTAGCCGCTTTTCTATTTCGAGCTTGGTTTCGAAGCAACAATAATGGCGATTGCACTTCCATGAGTATGCACCTTTCGGGATACAAATACGATTGCGCTACCTACAATGTGCTTGGTCCCAAACATTTATTGGAGAATTATAATGTTTAAGTAATTACTTATTTAATAAAATTTTTAGTTGAGTTCAAGTTAATCATTCATTCTTCAGTCAACTATGGAACAAAATCAAGTTTGAATAAGGCAATTTGTCGATAAAATTCAGTTTGACAACTGTCAAGTTATTGTTCAAACAAACGAGCGCAGATTAAAGGAATGAGCAGTTCTCTTGCACTTGCTGGAAACGAAGTTCGATTAAAATTTTATATCAATCTGCGTATTCCGAAAAGTAGTTTTTAGCAAACTACTCGTCGAATTCGTAGGATTTAGAAGGGTGAAAATTGAAAGTATCGACTTTTTGGAGTGGACTCTTTTATTAAAAGTTCTTTTAAAATCCAGACTTTCTTATTGAATGCTGAATGTTGAGTCACTCTACATCTTGAAATGATTACATGGGTAAGTACACTTTATTTAAGCATTATGGAACGCATTCTTTACTAATTGGATTTAATCCCATTAATTATTGCTTATCCGATTGATCCTACTCTGATACTTGGAGTTCTATGTAGCTAATGACGCTTTTTTAATTTTTTATGTAATACCAATCTGTTAGAATAGTTTTTATATGAACAGATTATTAGTATTTATTTTCTAGGATTAGTTTATAACAAATGAAATTTATTGAGGTTTTTATTGCTGGTGGGTGATTTATTTTTGAAATCAGGTATTAACTTGTAACAATTCAATTGTTCATTATTAACAAAAAAATTACTACTACAATGAAAAAAACAGTACTCCTAATTACTCTTTTCCTTGGCTTATCGTCTTTCAGTTTTGCCCAAAATGCTCCATCATATACCATTGATAAAGCACACACTCAGATCAATTTTGCAATTAACCACTTCTTTTCTGAAGTTACAGGTCGTTTTGATTCGTTCTCTGGAGAGTTTAATTTTGATCCAAATAACTTAAAAGGAAGTTCAGCTAATTTTAGTATTGATGTAAATTCTATTAGTACTCAAGAGCCAAAGAGAGACGAACATTTACAATCCCCCGATTTTTTTAACGCTGAAAAATATCCTAAAATGACCTTCAAATCAGAAAAAATCGAGAAAAAATCAGATAATTTATTTATAGTTCATGGAAATTTAACAATAAAAGATGTGACTAAGCACGTTATGTTTCCATTAGAATATAAAGGTGAAATGGAACACCCTATGATGAAAGGATTACAAATTCTAGGACTTGCAGTCGAAACAAAAATTGATAGAAATGATTATGGTGTAGGCACTGGTGACTGGGCAGCAACTATGGTTGTTGCTGATGAAGTTCGTATAAAAATTAATATGGAATTAAATAGAAAATTAAAATAATATTCACTTAAGAATTTAAAACTAAAATAATCTTCAATTGACATATAAGTTAAGAGAATATAACTAGACATTATATTCTCTTTTATTTTAAAGAAAGAAAATGAATGAAAACGTATGATTTAGAATCGGTTGATTTAGATTTGTTTAAACAATTCGATTATTACGCAGTTAGTCACTATAATTTACCAATTGAATTAATGATGGAAAATGCAGGTTTGCATTTGGCTTCATTAATTGCCCAAAAAGCTAAACCTCATGATCTAATTCAAATTGGAATTGGGAATGGTAATAATGGTGGTGGTGGTTTAGTAGCCGCAAGAAGATTAAAAGCTTGGGGCTATTATGTTACTCTAGATATTCCTAAGCCTATTACTAGAGATTTGCCACTAACTCAGCTTGAAAGAGCTAAATTATTTGGAATTCAAACGAAATTTTATACGAATCCTGATATTTGGGTAGATGCTTATTTGGGTTTTAATCAACGCTTACCAATTACTGGGTCGTTTGAAAAATGTATAATTAATGCAAATGCTTGTAATGCTTATCGCATTTCATTAGATATACCAACAGGCTTTATGGGTTATGAAAAAGCTGTTTTTTTTAATGCTGATTGTATTTTAACGTTAGCGGCACCTAAAAAAATTCTAGATCGGTTTAGCGAAGACACAGAAATATTTGTTGCTGATTTGGGAATTCCAAAAGAAGTGTATGAAATATATGGTATATCGATTCCTCCTTTTTACGAAAATAGTCTGTTAAAAATAGTAGATAAACGTGCTTAAAAAAATATTAATTACTACTGTATATTCTATACTATTCAACTTCGTTCAGGTGTTTGCACAATCACTAAAATTATCTTCAATAGTTAAAGATGCAGTATCGAATGAACCTCTAGTTGGTGTCAGTATTTGGATTGATGGAACATCTATAGGAACGATTACTGATAATTTAGGATATTTTTCCATACAATATGATGAAAGTAATTCATTCATGTTGATAATATCATCTGTTGGATATAAAAATAAAAAATTGGAAAGTAATGAAATAGGAGATATAATTTATTTAGAACCTGAAACCTTAACCTTAGACGAATTAGTAGTTACAGCTTTAGGTTTAGAAAGAGATTCCAAAGACTTAGGTTATGCCATTCAACGCATTGATGCACAAGGAATCAATCAAGTTCAAGCAGGTAATTTTACCGATAATTTAGCGGGGAAATTCGCAGGAGTTACTGTTTCTCAAGGCGCAACAGGTATTGGCTCAACTTCCAAAATTACTATTCGAGGTGAATCATCGTTTACTAACAATAATCCGCTTTTTGTGGTTGACGGCATTCCCATTAATAATGCAACCAATGTGAATTTCACCAACGATGCGGCGGCAGGATTTCAGGAAATTGATTTCGGAAATGGCGCAATGGATGTAAATGCAGAGAATATTGAAAATATAAGTGTACTTAAAGGGCCGGCAGCCGCAGCTTTATATGGAACTCGTGCCGCAAATGGCGTTATTGTTATCACTACAAAAAATGGTTCAGATCAACTTAATTCTGAGAAATTAGGAATTCAATTTTCAAGTAATACATCTTTTGAGTCTGCATTTCAATTACCAGAATTTCAGAATAAATATGGTCAGGGAAATTCGGGAAATTTTGCGTTTATTAATGGGCTTGGAGCTGGTGTAAACGATAATATTTCATACAGTTGGGGGCCTTTGTTAAATTCTGGAATTTTTACCACTCAATTCGATAGCCCGGTTCAACTTTCTGATGGAAGAACGTTTCGAGGCGGTGATGTTTCTGTTCATGGTGGCGCTACAATTACTCCAACAGAATTAAAATCGTATCCGAATAATCTCGCAGATTTCTATCAAATTGGAAGTACAAAAACCAATGCTCTTGCATTTTCGCGAGAATTTAAAAATGGAAACAGTAGAGTTGCCCTTTCTGAGATGCAGAGCGAGGCTATTATTCCTGGTGTTAATCTAAATCGCCGATCTGTTTCAACCAAATTAAATCTAAAGCCAAGTAATAAACTAAGCATAAATAGTAGTTTAAATTATATTTATTCAGAAAGCGATAATCGGCCATCAAATGGTTACGGTTCTGAAAATGTGAATTATGCGCTTGTGGCTTGGGGCCCACGTTCTTTAAATATTAATGCACTTAAAGACTATTGGCAACCTGGTTTGGAAGGAGTTCAACAGTATTCGTTTAATTACACTTATTTTGATAATCCGTATTTCACCTTGCTCGAAAATCAGAATTCATTTACTAGAAATCGCTTTTTCGCGATGATTTCTGCAAAGTATGCCATCACAAATCAATTGAATTTGCAGATTCGTTCGGGAATGGATTATTTAAACGAAGATCGAAAATTTCGCCGTGCGTTTAGTTCTAACCGTTTTGTAAACGGCGCTTATGCTAATCAAAAAATAGATTTTCGTGAAAATAACACCGATATGCTACTATATTATTCATTAGAAAAGAGAAAATTTGGTATCGATATTTCTTTGGGAGCCAACAGGATGGATCAATATTTTTCATCTTTGCAAATACAAACATTGCGTTTGGCTCAAGCTGGAATTTTTTCTCTTTCAAATGCTGCATCCCCAATAGAGTCGTTCGAAAATACGTCAAAAAAACGCATAAATAGTGTGTATGCCTTATCAAAATTGAGTTTCGAAAACTGGTTTTTTGTAGATCTAACTGCTCGAAATGATTGGTCGAGCGCTTTGACGAATCCCATTTCAGCAGATAACAGCCGTTTCTTTTATCCTTCCGTTTCTGCAAGTTTTATTTTGTCTGAAAAGTTTAAGCTGCCCAAAATGGTTTCGTTTGCAAAAATAAGAGCCAATTGGGCACAAGTGGGAAATGATACAGAACCTTATCAAACCTCTGGAGTTTTTATTGCTCAAACTCCTGTAAATGGACTTCCAACTTTCAGCGGTCAGAATTCGATTCCAAATCCACATATCAAACCGGAAAAAACAAGTTCTTTTGAAATTGGCGCTGATCTAAGATTCTTGGAAAATCGACTTCGTTTCGATGTGACTTATTATCTGGCGAAAACAGAAAATCAAATTATTTCGCTGCCAGTAGCGATTTCTTCAGGTTACTCTCAACGTGTGATTAACGGTGGTTTGGTAACCTCTCGTGGAATTGAACTAATTGCGGAAATTTCGCCCATTAGAAAACCCAATTTAACTTGGGATGTACAATTCAATTTCAGTGAAAATGTAGCTATTGTTGAATCACTTCCATCAGAAATAGAACGTTTAACTCTAGCGTATTCAAGAATTTATGATAACGTGAATCAGACCGTTTGGTATCAAGTTGCCGAAGGAGATCGTCTCGGCGATATGTATGGAACAGGATACAAACGAAATGAAAACGGCGATTTTATTGTCGATGCAAACGGCTTGTATATCGCGGATAATACGCTCAAAAAATTGGGCAATTATAATCCTGATTTTATTTTGGTTACCTCAAACGAAATCCAGTATAAAAATTTCACTTTTGGGTTTTTAATCGATTGGCGCTATGGCGGAATCCTGATTTCAAGAACCCGCGCATTAGCAACCGTTGCAGGTCAACTCAAAGAAACAGAAAACAGACCCGAAAGTGGCATAATCGCAGAAGGTGTAGTAAATATTGGAACAAATGAAAACCCAATTTGGCAAACAAATTCTAAAGCGATTTCAGCAGAATCGTATTATCGAATGAAATTTGATAGGAATCACGAAGAGAATAATACTTATGATGCTACCTATTTAAAACTTAGAGAAATGCATATAGGTTATTCCATAAAAAAAGCCTCTTTTTTGATATCAGGACAAGAAATCAAACTCTCGATTTATGGCAGAAATTTATGGGCTTGGAGCAAAATTCCTCATTTTGATCCTGAACAATTAGCGGTTCAAGGAAATCAATTTGTTAGTGGAGTTGAGGATATGTCCTATGCGACAAGTAGAAGTATTGGTGTTCAAGTGAAATTTGATTTTTAAAAAATTACTATGAGACTAAGAATGATAAAATTATATACTTGGATTGTTTTGCTGATTTCAGTTTTAGGCTGCACAACAGATTTTGAAGATATAAATACCAATCCAAACGCTCCTGTTGATGTGCAACCTGCCTTATTGTTGAGAAAAGTAATCTATGATTATGCAGAGAATATGTCTTACGAAGGATTCGTAGCCGGAAACTTATTGAGTCAGCATTTCACGATGATCGATTTCAATTTATTTGATCGACATAATTTGTCTTCACCACAATATGGAGGAAACCCTTGGCCAATTTTGTACAAAAATCTTCGTGATATTTCTTTGATAACAGATTATTCGAATGAAAATCCAACTTATGAAGTATACAAAGGTCCTTCTTTTATTTTAAAAGCATTAATAAGTTCAACGTTGACAGATATTTATGGCGATGTTCCTTTTTCTGAGGCAACGAAAGGACTAGAAGGAAATATCAATCCGAAATATGATTCTCAAGAGGCAATTTATCTAGGTGAACATGGAATAATCGCTTTGTTAAACCATGGAATTGAAGCTTTGGAAAATTACACGGGTGGAATTCAACTCCAAGGCGATCTCTTGTTTTCCGGCGATTTAGACGCTTGGGTTCGTTTTGCAAATTCCTTGAAAATAAAAGCCTTAGTTCGAATTTCTGCAAAAAGTGATGTGTCTAATGAGTTACAAGGAATATACAATTCTGGAAAGTATATGAAAAGTAATTCCCAAAATGCTGTTTTTCAATTTTCGGCTGGGCAGCCAAATAATTTCAGAATGGCTAATTTGCGAATTGGTGATGTAAACTTATTCGTAATGTCGCAGACTGCGTTTGAAATTTTTGATGAATGGAATGATCCAAGAATAGCTCTTTTTTATCGACCATTAAGTACTGATAATAATCAATTTAATGGATTATTAAACGGTCCAGATGCGTCGTCAACTTCGATTTCGGTTTCAGATTATTCTTTAACAGGAATTGTTTTTCGTGAAAATGCTGCTGAACTTAAAGCAAATATTATGACTGCATGGGAAACGCAGTTTTTATTGGCAGAAGCAGCAGAACGCAGATTGATTTCAGGGAATGCCAAAGATTTATATGAATCAGGGGTGAAGTTAGCTTTTGAGTATTGGAAAACAGAAATGCCAGCAAATTATCTGAATTCTGGAAAAGCTGCTTTTGCTAAAATCGGAGAAAATCCAATCGAACAAATAATCACACAAAAATGGATAGCGAACACAATAAACGGTTACGAATCATGGATTGAATACCGCAGAACAAGGTTTCCAAAGCTAAAAACGGTGTCTGCAAGTCTAAATAATAATCTCATTCCAGTTAGAATGCCCTATCCTGCCGATGAAGAAGCGTTAAATAAAGTGAATTATGAGGAAGCTAAAACTGCAACAAATGGAAATAGTGTTAATGCGAAAGTGTGGTGGCAAGATTGAGTATTGAACCTATTCAATGGATTGTTCTAAGTTTATTTGGTATTGGTTTTTTCCTCGTTGCGCCACTTTCTCGTTCTGTAAAAGAATTTTTCCATGCGACTGATGAAAAAGGTACTCAACCTGGCTTATTTGTTCTTACGGGTTCGCTAGTAATCTCATGGATTTTTGCAAAATCAATAACAAATGCAGCGAATTTGGGTCAAGAATTTGGCATAGTTGGCGGCATTGCTTACAGTTTGTATTATTTGTCGTTTATGGTGGCAGGATGGATAATTTATGATTTACGCACAAAAGGCGGATTTAAAAGTATTCATCAATTTTTACAACTACGTTATGGAAAGCAAGCAGTTATTGTATTTTCATTGTTGATTACGTTTCGCTTGTTTAATGAAGTTTGGTCGAATACTATGGTAATAGGGTCGTATTTCGGAAGTGATAACTCAGCCTCTTATTACTCCGCCATTTTAATTTTTACCTTCTTCACATTGGCTTATACTTTAAAAGGAGGCTTGCGAAGTTCTCTCTTAACCGACGCAGTTCAAATGATATTTTTCAGTGTTTTATTGGTCATTTTGTTGGCGTTCATTCTTC
>CAZNTR010000017.1:0-36550 GCA_964575925.1 uncultured Chitinophagales bacterium | reverse complement strand
GCAATGGAAACGAAGTCCATATTAATATGACAATGATTCGTTCTCACTTTGCTCCAGATAATATTGAAGGCATTCAAGTTGGCGATAAAGTGTATTTCCATGTTACTAATCTTGAACAAGATTACGATGTGCCTCATGGAATTTCTATGATTGGCGCGGAAACATCAGAGTTGTTAATTATGCCAGGCCAAACAGAAACCTTTGTTTGGGAAGCTAAAAATGTGGGTGTATGGCCATATTATTGCACTGATTTCTGTTCGGCTTTACATCAAGAAATGCAAGGTTATGTTCGAGTTTCACCTAAAGGTTCTAAAGTTCCTATAAGTTTCACCTTAGACGGTGATGCTGTTGATGCAGAATAAGTATTAATTGGTTCTTTATGAACTTTAATGTTCAAATTGGCGGACAATTATAACTTGTCTGCCAATTTTATCTCCATTCATCTCTTGAGTAATTCTCAATCAGTTGATATTGTCGGTTTTAACCATACATCTCCTATAAAATCTCCCCTTCAATTACTGAAAATTACCTTCAGCAATAGCTTCTCTTTTAGATTTTTCCATAGGTTAAAAAGCATTTTTAGCTAAAATCGTCAACTAATCAAAAAAGAAACTAGCTTATATCAATTCTTAACATTTTATTACGATTATGAAAACATCAAGAATTTTAATGATTGCTGGGTCTCTCCTTCTTCTTGCCCTGTTTATTTTTCCCATGTGGAATATCACTTTAGAAGCTCCACAATATCCTATTCCATTAGGGATGGACATACATATCAATAAATTTACAGACACCAACGAGTTTGACATCAAAAATATAAACCTATTAAATCATTATGTTGGAATGAAAGAAATTCCTCCGACAATACCTGAGTTCAAGTATTTCCCTTTAGTTGTCGGTTTAATGATTTTAATAGGTGTGCTTATAGGTCTTTTTGGAAACTATCGTTTATTTCTTGTTTGGTTTGTACTCATGTGTTTACTTGGCTCAGCAGGTTTATATGACTTTTATATTTGGGAACACGATTATGGTCATTATTTAAATCCGAAAGCAATTCTACAATTTAGCAATGCTGATGGAACACCTATGGGATTTCAACCACCGCTTTTTGGGTCTAAAGACATTTTAAACTTTAAAGCTCATTCTTACCCAAGAATAGGTGCTTATTTCTTATTTATCGGAATGATTTTAACAGTAATTGCTTTTTTTGTTGGGCAAAAAGAAGTAAAAATGAGTTCAAAAAATTGATAAATTCTATGAAAAAAACAATTCGTTTAATAGGTGTTTTATTGATAGCTCTAATTTTGATTTCTTGTACTTCAGAACCTGAACCGATTGAGTTTGGGAAAGACTATTGCCATTATTGTAAAATGAACATTGTTGATAAAACTCATGCAGCTCAATACGTTACATCAAAAGGGAAACAATTTAAATTTGATTCCATTGAATGTTTGGTTAATGAGTTAAAGTCAAAAGATAAACAGGAACTTGCCCATATCTTAGTCGCCAATTATTCAAATCCAGGAGAACTGATTCCGGCAGCAAACGCAAGTTTTTTAATCAGATCGGCCATAAAAAGTCCAATGGGAATGAATCTATCTGCCTTTAAAGAAGAAAAGATGGCTTTGGAGATGTCACAAAAGCATGATGGAGTCGTTTATTCTTGGCAAACTCTAACCCAATTTATATCTGAAAAATGAGGATAAGATTATTTCTGATATGTATTTACCTGCTCATTTTAGTTACAAATTGCTACGCTAAACTTTTTTTTGTTGGCGCAAACGAGTCTTTACATTCAATTCAAGAAGCAATTAATTTGGCTCAAAATGGTGATACCGTAATCATAAGAAATGGAATTTACAAAGAACATGATCTATTCCTATCTAAATCAATTCACTTAATTGGAGAAAAAAATGCCCTGATTGATGGAGAGAAATTTAGTGGTATTCTAGTCTCAGAAACTTCAAACTTTTCAATTTCGGGATTGTCTTTTACAAACATCGGGGTGAGTTACACTTCTGATTTAGCTGCTATAAAAGTTTCGAAATCAACTGATTTTATTATAGAAGATTGTCGTTTAGAAAATGTGTTTTTTGGAATTTTAATTGAAAAATCGAAGCGTGGAAGTATTCGGAATAATCATGTTTCAAGTGTGCGCATAAATGAAGCAAGTTCTGGAAATGGAATTCATATTTGGAGTGGAGACGATATGGAAGTTCATGATAATGAACTATTTGGTTTACGTGATGGAATTTATTTTGAATTTGTGAAAAACAGTAGAGTGTATTCAAATTTTAGTCATGACAACCTGCGCTATGGTTTACATTTCATGTTTTCTAATTCGAATTTGTATCATCACAACACATTTAATAATAATGGATCTGGAGTTGCAGTAATGTTTTCTAAATTCATAACTATGCACGATAACACGTTTCAATTCAATTGGGGCTCAGCATCTTACGGTTTATTATTAAAAGAAATTTACGATGCTGAAATTTATAGTAACACTTTTGAGCAAAATACGATTGGCATAAACGCAGAAGGCTCTACACGAATTAATTATAGAAACAACAGATTTATCCGAAATGGCTGGGCTGTAAAAATTGCAGGAGCTTGTTACGCTAACAACTTTTCAAAAAATGATTTTATGAGTAATTCATTCGATGTGGCTTACAATTCGAAAGAAAATGATAATTCTTTTGATAAAAATTATTGGACTGATTATTCAGGCTATGATTTAGACAAAAATGGTATTGGCGATATTCCTTACAGACCAGTAAAACTCTTCTCGTTTATTGTAAATAATTCTCCTGAAGCTTTGGTTTTACTTCGAAGCTTATTTGTTGAACTTGTTAACTTTTCAGAAAAGGTAACACCTGTTTTTACGCCATCTCATTTAATGGATACAAACCCTTTAATGCGTAAAATTAATGATTGAGTTTAACAAAATTTCAAAACGGTTTGGAAACCTACAGGTTTTAAACGAACTTGATTTATGCATTTCTATGGATGGAATTTTTGCCATACTTGGACCAAATGGCTCTGGAAAAACAACACTGATTAAATGTTTACTGGGAATGGTACAGCCAAATTCAGGATCAATTTCTCTAAATTCTAAAGCTATTTTAGGAAAATGGGAGTACAGAAATGAACTAAATTATTTACCTCAAATCGCTAATTTCCCTGGCAATTTAACTGTTTTTGAACTGATTGAAATGGTTAAAAACATCCGACCAAAACGTGCTGAGGAAAAAGCTTTAATTGAATTATTTGGTTTGCAAAATTCGCTTCACAAAAAATTGGGAAATCTTTCTGGTGGAACAAAACAAAAAGTAAATTTAATTCTCACATTTATGTTCGATAGCAATTTATTTATTCTAGATGAACCAACTACTGGCTTAGATCCGATTGCCTTAATTCACTTAAAAGAATTAATTAAACTAGAAAAAGCTAAAGGAAAAGCCATTTTACTTACCACTCATAGTATTAGTTTTGTAAATCAAATGGCAGACGAAATTGTGTTTTTACTTGATGGTAAAATTTATTTCAAAGGTACCATCATGGATTTAAAGCAACAGACCAATAATTCAGACTTAGAAAATGGTATCGCAGAATTATTAGCAAAGCATTATGTTTAAAATATTGAAATACAGCTTTTTTGATTTAATGCGCAGTCGTTGGAGCTACGTTTATTTCTTCTTTTATTTAATTCTTGGTTTCGTTCTCTTATTCCTAAATAACGATTTAGATAATGCCGTAATCACGCTAATGAATATCATAATGGTTCTAACACCATTAATTGGTACCATTTTCGGGGTGATGTATTATTATAATTCTAAAGAATTTACAGAGTTACTCCTTGCTCTTCCTATTAAGCGGAATACCATTTTTATGGGTCAATATATTGGTATTGCTTTGTCGCTGAGTTTAAGTTTGGTTCTTGGCTTAGGTATTCCATTTTTGCTTTATGGTGTTTTCATGTCAAGCGCTATTTTTAACTTTGGATTACTCTTGGTAGTAGGAACCATGTTGAATTTTATTTTTGTCGCACTTTCATTCAATATTGCCATTTCAACAGAAAATAAAATTAAGGGCTTTGGCTATGCCATTTTGATGTGGCTTTTTCTGGCAGTTATCTACGATGGACTTTTTTTAATCGCCTTATTATTGTTTAAAGATTACCCTTTAGATAAGTTTTCTTTAATTGCTACCCTATTTAATCCCATAGACTTATCCCGTATTTTGATTTTATTAAAGTTAGATATTTCTGCACTTCTTGGTTATACTGGAGCTGTTTTCAGAAAGTTCTTCGGCACTAATCTTGGGTTTATAGTTTCTTTTTCTATGTTAATTCTTTGGATAGTTATTCCTGTACTTCGAATGAATTATGTAATCAGAAAAAAAGATTTTTAAACCTGAATGTATGAAAACTCCACATTTCTAGCGCGAGTGTCCACTCGTGACAAACCGTTTCTAGCGCGAGTGTCCACTCGTGCCAAACCATTTCTCGTTACAAACAACAAATAATCAATCATTTAAAACATACGCAATGGAGCATTTGCTCCAAAATAATCTCACAACTCTGATCAAAACCTCCAAGCTCGAATTGGAACTCATAAATTAGCCCTCAAACTCAGGTAAATAAACCGTTTCAGGATATTTAATTCCCATTCCAGTATTAATACAAACCACCGTTTCGTCTTCTTTAATCCAACCGCTTTTAAATAAACGTTTTGTAGCGGTATAAACAGCAGAACCCTCAGGACAAACAAAAAGACCTTCATGTTCAGCAATTTCTTTTTGATCGGCTAAAATTGTTTCGTCATCAATGGCAATGGCGCATCCATTCGTTTTATAAATGGCATCAAGAACTAAAAAATCTCCCAAAGCTTTAGGAACATTGATTCCAAAAGCTGAAGTCACCGAATTATTCCAAAATTCAGATTCTGTTTTCCCTTCGTTAAATGCTTTCACAATTGGAGCGCAACCTTCCGCCTGAACAGCAACCATTCTTGGCATTTTGTCTTCGGCAATCATTCCCATTTTTTGCAATTCTTTCAGTGCTTTATAGATTCCAATAAGCCCGACACCGCCTCCTGTTGGATATAAAATCACATCGGGAACCGTCCAATTTAATTGCTCGGCAATTTCTAAGCCCATCGTTTTTTTGCCTTCAATTCGATAGGGCTCCTTTAAGGTTGAAACATTAAACCAACCTTTTAGTGGAGCTTCTTCTGCAATCATTTTTCCGGCATCACTAATCAAACCTGGAATAATTCGTAAATCTGAACCAGCAATATACACTTCTTGCCGTGTAATTGATGGCGCATCTTTTGGCATAATAATATGCGATTTCATTCCCGCTCTTGCTGCATATAATGACCAAGCCGCTCCCGCATTCCCGTTTGTAGGCATCGCTAATTCATCAATTCCCAATTCCTTAGCTTTTGAAACTCCAACGGCTGAACCTCTAGCTTTGAACGATCCTGTTGGCAATTGCCCTTCATCTTTTATCAATAATCGTTTCAAACCCATTTTTGCAGCCGTAGTTTTACAGTCAATAATCGGTGTCATTCCTTCACCAAGTGTAATCACATGTTCTACAGATTTAATAGGAAGAAGCTCGTGATATCTCCAAAGATTAGGTTTTCTAGTTTGTAAATTCTCTTTCGTAAACATTCTTTTTGCTGATTCAAAATCATAATCAACCAGTAATGGTGCGCCACAAGTACAAGTATTAATTAACGCATCACTTGAATACGTTTTTGCACATTTGGGACAATAAAGATGAGAAACAAAACTATAAGACATCACAATTCAATTAGGTTAAGCTCGAATATACTTTCTTTTTTTTCTAGTTTTTGAAAAAATCAGTTAAAGTTCATTTTCTTTAGTTTTCTGTAAGTCTTATTCTTTCTTTAGCACAATCATTTTTCAATTCAAAAGAAAACTATTATTAACTTGTGGAAGAATTTTAAAAAAATATTTGATTCAAAATGAATTATTTAACAACTAGGCTGCCTTACATTATTTTTATGCTAAGTTCGATTTAGATTTAATTCGAAACATCTTTCTTTATTTCAAAAAATTTGAGCTTTGCTTAACTAATTACCAAGTATTTTCTTTGATAGGTTAGGTAATGTCACTAATGTATTTTCTTTTAATTTTAGACTCCTGTTATCGCAAATAAAAACTATTATTCTTTAATCGACTAATTTTATTCACATGTATTTTTTACACGAAAATTTAACTTTGAAACCTGACCTTGGACTCTAATTAACTGATAATTTAGAAAAAGCAAAGAACGTGTTTCAAATTCCCATATCCAGCGCAAGCCTCCTCATTTCTAGCCATTTCTAGCGCGAGCATCCGCTCGTGCATTTCTAGCGCGAGCATCCGCTCGTGCTACGAATTCCAAAATCAACTATTCTTGATTTAAGTTAAGATGAAATCAAGAATAGAAAAAACAAACAACTCACAAAATATAATCTACTAAATGTCGATTTTGATACTTCAGGAATAGAAGAGTTTATTATAGAAGATGCGTTAAACAGTGATGAAGCCTATTTTAATGGGTTTGAAGATATTATTGATAATGCAAGCCGATTTATTGATTTTAATGCATGGGGAATATCAAATTGTTTTATGAGTCCACTCCAAAAAGTCGATTCTTACTGGTTACACCCTTTTAAATTCTACGAACTCTACGAACTCTACGAAGATATTGCTAGAAATAACTTTTCGAAGTACGCTCTTTTATAATTTCTTTACTAAGAGTCCACTCCAAAAAGTCGATTCTGTAGGCTTACTCCCTACTAAATTCTCCGAATTCGACGAATAGTTTGCTAAAAACTACTTTTCGGAGTACGCTTTACTAATGAATTTGAAAATGAATTGTTCTCAACGAATAACACATTAGAATAAACAAATCAATAAAATCTTGAAAAGCAATTTATAAGCATAAAAGCTAAACACTTTCTATATTAGCGCCCAAACAAATGCATTATGAAGATTTATACAAAAAAAGGTGATAAAGGCGAAACATCGCTTTTTGGAGGTCAAAAAGTGGCCAAAGATCATTATAGAATTGCAGCTTACGGAACGGTGGACGAATTAAATTCATTTTTAGGATTAGTTCTAAGTTATTCGCCAGTTACCGAATTAGTCCCAATTCTAACTACTATTCAACACGATTTATTTATCATTGGCGCAGATTTAGCCACTCCAGAGTCAAAAAAAACGCATGTTTTGCGTATTTCGGAAGAAAAAATTGAACAATTAGAACAATGGATTGATCATTTTGATGCTCAATTACCTGCTTTAACTTCATTCATTTTGCCAAGTGGAACCGTTTCTGCTTCTTACCTGCATGTAGCAAGAACTGTTTGTCGTAGAGCAGAAAGACTCATCGTAACGGCTATTCAGCTTGAAGAAATTAATGCACTGACGCTAAAATACATAAACCGCCTTTCCGATTTATTATTTGTACTTTCTCGCTTCGAGAACTTTACTCGAAACATTCAAGAGACAAAGTGGATTCCTGCCTGATGGGATTAACCGTTAAACAAAAAAGATTCATTGAAGAACAGCGTAATAAATTAAACGCACAACAATTAACAGAAAAACTAAATGCTAATCAAGAAGAAATTCAAGCATTTATTGATTTATCTCAAACACCTAAAGATTCTTCAAAACAACGACTTTTTACTCTTATTGCATTAAGTATTCCAATTCTGTTTTTTGCACTACTCGAAATTGGTCTTCAAATTGGAAATTATAAAGGGAATCTAGACTTATTTATTTTTCCAGACAATTTAAATGGAGAGTACGGTTTCCCAAATCCTGATTATGCAAAACGCTATTTTTTCAATACTACGGTTGTACCAAATCCTTCTCGAGACTCTTTTTTAGCTGAAAAACCAGATTCTAGCCTTCGTATTTTTGTTTTGGGTGAATCTTCTGCGGTAGGTTATCCATTTGGGTTCAATATTAAATTCAGTGCCATTGTTAAAGATGCTCTTTCCGATATGCTACCTAATAGACTTGTTGAAGTCGTGAATCTTGGAACCTCTGCAATCAATTCATACACCATTTTTGATCAAACAGAAGAAGTTTTAGAACAAAAACCAGATTTAATTCTCATTTATACTGGTCATAATGAATTTTACGGCGCTCTAGGTGTTGGTTCAAGTGAAAGTTTAGGCGCTTTTCCTGCTTTTGTTAGAACCTATTTAAAAGTGCAACGCTTTAAAACCTTCTTGTTACTTCGAGATCTAATTACAAAAATAAAGGCTTGGGTTAAAGGTAACCCGACACAATCAGGGACCTTAATGGAACGTGTTGTAAAAGAACAAGAGATTCCATTGAATTCTGATTTATACAAATTGGGAAGCATTCAGTTTATCTCGAACATGAATGCTATTGTTAAGAAATTTCGTGATAAAGGGATTCCGGTTTATTTCTCAAGTGTTGCGTCAAATCTTAGAGATCAATCTCCTTTCGTTTCCATCAAAACAGATGAATTTCCTCCAGCAAATGAAGTTTTTTCAAAAGCTCAAACTGCATGGAATGCAGAAAATTATGAACTAGTAGATTCTCTTTTCACATTAGCTCGCGATTTAGATGCATTAAGATTTAGAGCTACAAGTGATTTCAACAAAATAATAAAAGAGATAGCCGAAAAAACAGGATCTATTTATGTGGAAGGCGAAGAATCCTTTCGCAGAAACTCTCCACATGGTATAATTGGGCATGAACTTATGTTAGAACATCTTCACCCAAATGTTGATGGTTATGCTTTATTAGGAAGAACATTTGTCGAAAAATTGATAGAAAAACCTCCTTATTCTATTCAATTCGATATCAAAAAATTGAAATCATGGGATTTTTACAAAGCGAACCTTCATGCATCTGATTTTGATACAACTCTTGGAAATATCAAGATTCTAAAATTAAAATCCGGTTGGCCTTTTGTCACAAAAAGTGAATCTAAAAGCACGATTTATTTTAATCCAACCGACTTAATAGACAGTTTAGCTATGAAAACCGCAGATGGAAAACTAATGTGGGAACCTGCAAAAGTGGAATTAGCACAAAAATTGACTCAACGTGGACAGCTTGACGCAGCAATAAATGAATATTTAGGAATAGTAAAAGACACTCCTTACAGCATTTCACCTTACATCTTTGCATCTCAATTACTCATTCAATTAAATCGCTACGATGAATCAGAATCCTTACTACGAAAAGCTTATCCCTTAGAAAAAAATGCTTACGTATGTAAAATGTTAGGTTCCATTCAAGTAGATAAAAAAAACTATGTTGATGGAATTCGTTATTTGAAAGAATCTCTTCAAATTAACAATCAAGATCCTCAAGCTTGGTATAATCTCTCTGGAGCTTACGCTTTAAATCAAAATATACCAGAGGCCTTGAGCGCGGCTAAACGAGTTCAACAAATTCAACCTAATTATCCTGGCTTAGCTGCTTGGATGAATCAACTTCAGAACTTTCAAAAAAAATAAATCCAATTAGAACTCATAAATAAATGAGATTCTATTTCAGAGTGAAAAATATATGTGATAAAAAAAATCACTCTTTTTAAAAACAAGAATACTTTAATTTAAAAAAATATCTATATGTCTTTAATGGTTAGCGTTTCTGGAATCAGAGGAATTTTTGGCTCTGATCTCCATCCTGAAAATTTAGTAAAATACTCTGCTGCTTTCGGCACATGGGCAAAAAAAGGTAAAATTGTCGTTGGTCGCGATTCTCGTGTAACAGGTCAAATTATTGAATCAATTGTAGTAGCTACGTTAAAAAGTGTTGGCTGCGATGTAATTATAATCGGTATTGCTCCTACTCCAACTGTGGCTATGAGTGTGTTAGAGCACAACGCTTCGGGGGGAATTATAATAAGCGCATCTCATAATCCTGCTCAATGGAACGCCCTTAAACTTCTAAATGAAAAAAGTGAATTTTTAGATGCTTCTCAGGTCAACGAAGTCATCAGAATAGCGAACGAAAAAGAATATTCTTTTGTTGATTATAAAGAAATTGGAAAAAGTGAATTTCATGGCAATGCTGTTCAAAATCACATCAATGCTATACTTTCTCTTCCCTATATTGACGCTGAAAAAATTCGTTCGAAAAAATTCTCCGTTGCTTTAGATGCAGTAAATGGTGCAGGTTCAGAAAGTATTCCTGCTCTTCTCGAAGCTTTAGGAGTTGATAGAGTTGAAAAATTACACTGTACGCCAAATGGTTTGTTTCCTCACAACCCCGAACCTCTTCCAGAGCATTTAACAGAAATCTGTGCATTAGTTCCTAATGTAAAAGCAAATCTTGGTATTGTTACCGATCCTGATGCAGACCGTTTAGCATTTGTAGATAATAATGGACGTTTTTTTGGTGAAGAATATACTCTAGCAGCAGTAAATGACTTCTACTTAGGAAAAAACAAAGGTAACATTGCCGTAAACCTATCTTCATCAATGATTAACGAATGGGTTGCTTCAAAACACAGCGTTCAATGTTATCGTTCAGCTGTTGGTGAAATTAATGTCGTAAAAAAAATGCAAGCTGAACATGTAGTTATTGGAGGCGAAGGTAATGGTGGAGTAATTAATCCAGACCTGCATTATGGTCGTGATGCTCTAGTTGGAATCGCTATGATGTTACAATTTATGGCTGAAACAAATAAGTCAACCGCAGAAATTAGATCTTCTTACCCAGATTATTTTATGGGGAAATTCAAAGCAGAATTAGGCACAATTGATGCAGAAAAAGCCTTGGCTACTGTAAAAGAATTCTACAAATCAGAAAAAATTGACACCACAGACGGAGTGAAAATAAATTTAATAGACTCTTGGATTCATTTGCGAAAATCAAATACAGAGCCTATTATACGAATCTATACTGAAGCACCTTCTCAAAAGGAAGCTGATAGTTTGGCAACGTATGTAAAAAAACTGTTAACCCAATCTTAAGGTACTTATGGATATTCAAGAAATGCTCAACAAAATGTATCAAGATAGATATAAGTACATGAGCGACCATGAGATAACGTATATTGAAAGCTTATACAAAAAGATAATTTATGCACGCCGTAAGCCAGATGGAAACGACGAAGCGAATATTAGAAAAATGTATAAAATATTTGTAACTAGAACATTTAGATAATCTCCATGATAATTTCCATGACCGGCTTCGGAAAAGCCGAAATCAGCGACAGTGGCTACCACGTATCGGTTGAAATCAAATCTGTTAACAACCGATTTTGTGATATTAGTATTTATCTCCCACAACCTGTTCGTTCTTTAGAAACCAAACTCAAAGATGTAGTTTTAAAACGCATTCAACGCGGAAAAATATCCGCTTCGGTTAGAATTGAAAAACAAAATGTTGCTGAAATTGGGATCGATTTAGATGCTAAAGTTGTTCAAAGCTATGTGAAACTTTTAAATGACTTAAAAACATTTGCAGCTATTGATGAAACCATCAAAATTGAACATTTATTGAATTTCAAAGATATTTTTGCTCCTAAACAAGAGTCAGACGAAGAGATTATCATTTTAGAAGAGCTAATTTCTCTAGGTCTTGATAAAGCAGCTGCTGAAATGAATATCATGAGAGTTCAAGAAGGTTCCCACCTTGCTACCGACTTAAAAGAACGTATAAATAGTATTGAAGAACATGTCTATTTTGTACAGCAACGTGCAGCTCTTCGTGTGCCTGAAGCTCGCTTTAAAATGCAAGACCGATTAAAAAACTTATTAGAAGATGAAAATTTTGATATGAATCGCCTTGAATTAGAAATTGCTGTTCTTGCTGATCGTCTCGATATTACTGAAGAAATAGTTAGAATGGGTTCTCATTTAAAATATTTCCGTCAAGCAATTGATGCTAAAGAAGCAGTTGGTAGAAAATTGAACTTTCTTATTCAGGAAATGAACAGAGAAGTAAATACAATGGGTTCTAAATCTAATGATGCTGAAGTGGCACACTTGGTAGTTTCTATAAAAGAATCTTTAGAAATTATTCGAGAACAAATTCAAAATATCGAATAAGCTTTTCAATTAGAAGTACTTCACAATTCTTTTTAAAATGAAAAAAGGACGACCCATAATTATAGTTGCACCAAGTGGATCTGGAAAAACTACAATTATCAAACAATTGATGATTGAACTACCTTTACTTCGTTTTTCGACCTCTGCAACTACTAGAAAACCACGTGAAGGCGAAGTTCATGGTAAAGATTATTACTTTTTAAGCCCCAATGAATTCCAAAAACACATAGAATCAAACCATTTTTTAGAGTGGGAAGAATTTTATGGTGGAAAACGTTACGGAACATTGCAATCAGCTGTTGAAAATCAACTAGATAAAGGCTATTTTTGCCTACTTGATATCGAAGTGATGGGAGCTTTAAATGTTAAACGCATTTATGGCAACAAAGCGTTAAGTATTTTCATAAAACCTCCTTCTTTAGACGTTTTAAAAAAACGTTTGGAAAACAGAGGAACAGAGACAGCAGAAACTTTACAGTTAAGATTAGATCGCGCTGAAATGGAAATGAAATACGAACCCGATTTCGACCACTGTGTCATTAACGACAAACTTGACTTGGCTTATGCTCAAGTTAAACAACTCATAGAAACGTTTATTAACGAAGATTAAGGTAAAACCATGCCGGCTAAAACACTCGACGTAGAAAGTCTTCAGGCTAAAACAGGAAATATTTACGAAACATTGTCAGTAATGTCTAAACGCGCTCGTCAAATTGCGGCTAAAGACAAACTAGAATTAGATGAAAAATTGAAATATTTCGAAGGGTTCGACGACGACGACGATTTTTCTTTCAACGAAGAACAAGAACGTATTTCTAAAGAATACGAGAAAAAAGCTCATTCAACCGAAAGAGCTATTGATGAGATGATGAAAGATGAAATTTATTTCCGCAGAGCTGAGGATTTCTAAATTGCTTTTACAGGGTAAGCATATCCTTCTGGGTATTACCGGAGGCATAGCCGCTTATAAATCCGTAAACCTGTTACGTTTATTTCAAAAACAAGGAGCCGATGTGCGTGTTATTGCTACGCCTTCGGCTCTTCGTTTTATTGGAGAGGAAACCCTTAAGGCACTTTCAAGAAATGAAGTAGGTACAGAAATATTTTCTGCCAACCCAAACACCGATTGGGCAAAACATATTCATTGGGGTGAATGGGCAGATTGCTTTGTAATTGCGCCATGTACAGCGAACAGTTTGGCAAAAATCACACACGGATTTTCAGACAACATGTTAACCGCCACGGTACTTGCTGCTCGATGCCCAATAATTTTATGTCCTACAATGGATGGGGAAATGTTCACCTCTCCTGCTACTCAACACAATCTCAAGATACTTAAAGATCGTAAGTTCTCCATTCTAGAACCCACTTTTGGATATTTAGCTTCTGGCCTAGAAGCAAAAGGGCGATTACCAGCAGAAGAAGACATTCTTAATTTTATTGTAACAATTTTAAATCCTAAACCTAAATTATTACAATCAAAAAAAGTTTTAATTACAGTTGGCGCTACACGTGAATTTTTTGATCCAGTTCGATTTATTTCAAATCCATCAACAGGAAAAATGGGTATTTCTATGGCAAAAGCCGCAAAAGCATTAGGTGCTGATGTGACATTGATTCACGCTCATCTAAGCGTTCCAATTCCATCAGGAATTAAATCTATCTGTGTTACTTCTGCCCAAGATTTATTCGAAACGGTTCAACAAAATTTTCCAAATACTGATTGTGGCATCTTTACAGCGGCCGTCTCTGATTATAGTCCTATCCATAAAAACGAACAAAAAATAAAAAAAGCTGATTCAGAATTAACGATTCAACTGAAAAAAACGCCCGATTCTTTAGCTTGGGCAGGGTCCGTAAAAACTGAACACCAAACATTAATTGGTTTTGCAATGGAAACTCAAGATTTATTGGAAAATGCTGAAATAAAAATGCGAAATAAAAAAGCAGATTATATAATTGCTAACTCGATTTCAGATAAAGATAGTGGTTTTGCATCCGACTCAAATCAAACGATTTTATTAACACTTGGGGCTATTCAATTAAATCAAAAAATGATATCATCTCAATCCTTACAATCAAGAGCTTTTACTGGCTTAAAAGAGACCATAGCAATGGAAATACTAGAATCCATATTCTCTGATTCTTAGTACCTTGATTTCGGGACAAGAAATTAATGTAGAACAGGTAAAAATTAAATTCGTCTGCTTGTCTCAGATTCCACATCTCTGACTAGTTTGGTTTTAAATTAAATTTGGCTCAAAAAGTAAATGCAGGTTTTCTCATGCCAATTTTTTTAATTAAAAGAGTTGAACTCATCTTCAACCCAAACTCAGATTAATACTCATTTTAAATTTGTAACCCATTTATTGACTTCTTATTCAAAAAAAAGTCCTCTACGTTTAGCAGAAGACCTTTTTAGCATAAAAATTACTGGTGATTTTATCTCAATCCACAAGGAATTCCTTTAGAAATTCGACTTACAGCGTCATGACTATGTAAGCTTTCCATGTGAATACAACGAACCACAAAATCTTTAATCGCTTTATTGGGATTCAATTTTTCGTAGAATAAACGAGCCGCATCTTCAACAAATTTTTGGTAGGCACCATTTAATTCTGCAAAAGCTTGCTCATCTTCTCTTTTAACCAACACTTGCGTTTCGGTTATCATAGCTTCACGAGCTAATTCAACTAAATCTTCGATGTGCAGTTCGCCATTGAGTTCAACTGTCAAGTAGGCTTCACTCCTTTGGCTGTGAGGTATAGCGGCTATATTGCGTGTAGTACGAGCGTGTTCTGCTAATTCATACGAACAGGGACAAGCAGAAGAATATTCAAAAACCAAATGCATGAATTTTCTAACTTTATTACGTTCATCCATATAAGCTTCTAATGCAACCGAATAATATTGATAACCCGACATTCCAGAACGCAGACTATCTAAAAGCATTGGATAATTAAAATTTAGTTTTAAAAAGCTTTCTTTACTTCCTAAATCTTGCTTATAAACTTCGAGAATGTAATCTAATGTATCAAAAGTAAATAAATCATTTTTAAATTTGTAGAAAGATCGCATAATTCTGCTCATATTGATGCCTTTTTTGTCAGCATCTAAACTCACATAACCATCAATACTAACTTCAAGTTCTCTTCTTTTTCCTTCTCTAGTTTCGAATGTGAGAGGTAATTTAAAATTGGAAATTCCAACTTGTTGAATAGGAACATTTGCCCCTTCTATATTACTTGCTGGTCCATTTTGAAGATCAGGTAAACTTGCTCTGTATTCAGGACTTATAGTAAACGTTGGATCGTAAAATCTCTTTAGAGTCTGTGTTGATATCATATCAAAAGTTTCTATGAAAACGAGTTTGATTCTACCAAAGACGAATTCAGTTTTTTTATGAATTAGTTTTATTTATCAGGACAGTATTCAGCGTAATTTCGTTCAGTTTCGAACAATTTTACTGAATGTAACTTCCCAAAAGGATAGCATAAAGCATTTACAGGAGCTTTAAGTTGATTATAAAATGCAATGACTAAATTTTCAGATGAGGGGATAATGTTGTTTAAAAATTCAACATCAAGATTTAGATTTCTGTGATCACATTTTGAAATAATCACATCTTCTATCACTTTTTTCAATTTACCTAAATCAATTAAATAACCTGATTCAGGATTTGGCAAACCTGACACCGTTACATGTAATTCATAATTGTGTCCGTGCCAATTAACGTGATTACAATCACCATATTGTAATTTGTTCCACTCCTCCGATTTCTCAGGATTATGTAATCTATGAGCAGCATTAAAATGTGTTTTTCGAGTTACGTAAACCAAAATTTAATTTAGTCTAAAAAATTGAGGATAAACTATGTTACCTCGAAGTATAATTAAACCTGAGAAGAAATATAAAATCTTTAAATTCTATTTCACTTATCGACTTAAAGTATATAAGATCGGATAATTGACCCAGGCAAAATTGACATTTTTTCAGTAGCGCTTAAAAAGACTCTTCTATTTAATACATTATAATCACATTCTTCAATCTTATCTAAGATTCTAGCATAATTTAATCGTGCCAACCAAACGGGTAATCTACTATCTCTATTGAGTAAAGTAATCCCCTTTTCTGCATTTTTATAATAGGATCTTGCTCTATCTAATTGAAATTTTAACAATTGCCTAATATTATTAGTAACAACACCAGCTCTTAAATCGTCTTCTGTAACTTCAAATGCATCTAAATCTTCTTGTGGCAAATAAATGCGATTTCGATTCAAATCTTCACCAATATCTCTTAATATATTTGTTAATTGCATGGCAATACCTAAATCAACTGCATAGGTCAACGCATCTTTATCGGAATATCCAAATATTTCAGAAGTCATTAAACCTACTACGGAGGCCACTTTATAAGAATACTCATAAACCTCATCAAAAGTAGCATATCTGTTTTTTATCAAATCGGTAAACACTCCATCAATTAATAATAAGGGGTGTTCAACTGAAAGATTAAACGTTTCTAAAGAATCTGCTAGAGCATGAAAGATTGGATTTTCTGTATAACCTTTATCAAAAGTTACTAGTAATTGATCTCTAATAATTTCTAACTTTTTGTGAATTTCGTCAAAATCAATCTTTTTATTTAACTCAAGATCAATAGCTTCATCAACTGTATCATCTATATATCTGCATAAAGCATAAATTGCAAAGATTGCTCTTTGCTTATGTTTGGGCAAAAATCGAGTTGCTAAATAAAATGTTTTAGCATGTTTGCGTGTAATTTCTCTACAAAATGTGTAAGATTCTCGTAACCCTAAGTCATCCAAATCAGAAATTACAGCCTTGTGAAGAGATGTTTTTTCATAAATAGGTCTGAACGATAATGTCTTTTTAATTTCCATATTATTCTCAGCTAATCTCTAATTCTAAAATAAAAAGCAATTTGAAGCTCAAAGCGTTCCCAAATATCATAATTTTTTTCTAATTTAGTGTAATGGAAACAATTAAATCTGTCTTATATTTCCCAAGTAAGCGCTTTTATACAATGGGTTAATACATGAGTAAAAAAATAACGATTTATGATGTTGCACAACAAGCGGGTGTTGCAATATCGACCGTCTCCCGCGTCCTTAATAAGTCTCCTTATGTATCAGACGATACAAAAGATAGAGTTATTAAAGCAATTAAAGAACTACAATTTAGACCTCAGGTTAATGCGAGAAAGTTAGCGAGTAAAGAAGCGCAAACCTTATCAATTGCTGTACCTACTTTTACCACTCCTTTTTTTAATGAAGTATTAAAAGGTGTTAAAGATGAAATTACTGCGTTAGACTTAGATTTTATTATTTATAACACAGGTTCAACGAACCAAAAAATTAATTTGATGAAGTTTTTGGATCGAGGTACTCCAGATGCTATCATGTTATTTTCCTTTGAGATTGATGAAGAAACTGATCAAATTCTCAAATCACTGAATATTCCAATCATTTTAGTAGATGCTAAACACCCCGACTACGATTATTTCCATTGGGATAATTTTAAAGGTGGTTATCTGGCAGGTCAACACTTAGCAAGACAAGGGTTTTTAGACATTGGTGTTATAAAATCATTCGCTACCTCATTACTTGTGAGAGATAGAGAACGTGGTTTTATGCAAGCCATGTACGATTACAAAATTAAAATCCCTGAATATAATATTATTACAGGCACTACAAAGAAACATGCTGGTTTTTCCGAGGAAGCAGGTTATGAAGCTGTTAATGCGCTTTTTGAACGTAATGGCAAATTACCTGAAGCAATTTTTTGTTTTAATGATACGATCGGCATTGGTGCCTTACATGCTTTAAGTCAATTACATAAAGCAGTTCCTGACGATGTTGCAGTTGTTGGCTACGATAATATTAAAATCTCACATTATGTTGGGCTATCTACTATTGACCAAAAAATGTATGAGGTTGGTGTTATGGCCGTTAAACGTTTAAGTGAACGAATTCGAAGAAAAGAATTACCTTTAGAACAACGTGTTATTGACCCAGAATTGATAAAACGTGAATCTACTAATAAAAAAATTGATTAATCTTCACTATGGATAATTCGTTTTTCCCAAACTGTATAACCCGCACACACGTTGCGGGTTTTTCGGTTTACAGAGGCAAAGTACGTGATGTTTATGATCTAAAGAATGAGAAACTTGCCCTAATTGCTTCCGATAGAATCTCGGCATTTGATCATATTTTAAAACAAGCTATTCCCTTTAAAGGACAAATCTTAAATCAATTGGCCGCTTATTTTTTCAGTCAAGTAAAAGATATTGTTCCCATTCATATCCTCTCTATTCCACATCCCAACATTACAATTGCAAAAAAATGTGAGCAAATTCCTATTGAAATAGTAATACGTGGTTTTTTAACCGGTCATGCTTGGCGAACCTATGCAAGTGGAAAACGTGAATTATGTGGAGTTGCCTTACCTGAAGGGTTAAAAGAAAATCAACGATTTGATGAACCTATTTTAACTCCAGCTACCAAAGCTGTTGAAGGTCATGATGAAGACATTTCAGAACAAGAAATTCTTAATCAAGAACTTGTTGACCCAAAAGTCTGGCACCAGGTAAAAGATTATGCGTTCAAACTATTCATGCGAGGCTCAGAACTTGCTGAAAAACAAGGGCTTTTCCTTGTTGATACTAAATATGAGTTTGGCCTTTACGAGGGGGAAGTAACCTTAATTGACGAAGTTCATACCGCTGATTCTTCACGATATTTTTTCAAAGATGATTTTATCGAATCTTTCAAAAAAGGAACTAAACCAAGACAATTATCTAAGGAATTTGTTCGTGAGTGGCTCATGAAGGAAGGATTCCAAGGTTTAGAAGGTCAAACTCTACCTGATATGAGCGATGAATTTAGATGGGAAGTTTACGAACGCTATAAAAATTTATATGAAATTATGACTGGCTTGGAATTCAACCCAAGTTCAACTGATGATTTTGATTACGTGTTAGAAAAAGTACTTATTGCAAACTCTTGATTTAAATGGGAAAATTTATCTGTGTAAAAGCACATTTTACCTTTTTTTTCAAATTTAAACGCAACAAAATGTATAGAAGTTGCGTAATAGTTTTCATAGCTTCATAGACGACATAACATAACACGACAAACAAATTATTAGAAAACCCTTCTAATTATTTAGACCCCAAACCTGATCAGTTTGGGGTTTTTCTTTTCTTATGACTTAATTAGCATTAACGTTTGTTTTCGTTAAAATATTTAAGTAAAACTATTATTTGAGCTTAATTTCATAGCATAGTTTTATGCAGTTCAATTCTACAGCTCAAGAAACAATTAAAGTTATTCTTGTTTTGAAACAACAGGAATGTTTATTGTTAATGTATCATTAAATGTAATAAATCGAACATCCCAATTTCCAGGCATTGAAAAAGATATCATTCCTCTGTAAAGCCTACCACCTAAAGTATCAACTAGAGTGGGACTTATATTGTATTGAGAACCATGTCCGTAACCATGGCCCATATTCATCCATGGTAAAAAGTCGATGTCTTCATAGGATTTTGACCACTCACCATTTGATTTTCGAAAAACCAGAAATACTAGGTTTTGTCTACCATATTCAGCAAGGTGAGGTTCATAAGCGGCAATCCAAACAGAGTCATTTTTTACGCTGATTTTTTCTTTTTCACTGATAGCTACTTTTTGCATTTCATTTGAATAAATAAAGGCTACTTCTGTTCCCTTTTCTACCGCAAACCATAATGAATTATCGCGAATTTCGTAAGCCACTTCACCCATATCTGATTTCAATGTAAAATCATTTTCTTTAACAGAACCAGAAAACTCGGCTTTATTCAAACCAATTTTAATTTCGTCTGAACTACTTAAAATTAGCTCACCAAAATTTATTTCCCAATTCGACTTATTTATTGAGTCGCTAGAACACCTTGTGAGAAATAGTAAAGTAATTAAACTTACAATTAACCTTAAAGATTTATTTATTTTTGAGCAGCTCATTGTTTTCATCGTTATTTATTATTTGAATAGTTTTTAATTTTTGTTTAAAAATCGCTTTGAGATTCTACTATTAAAAAGAATTAAAACTCCAATTAAAAGTACCCATTGTAAAACAGTAGAAGCTAATGAATATGGATCAAAAGGGTTATACCAGGTATCTGGAGAAAATTCAAATGCGCTTCTGTACATCCACCATAGGAGCAATAATCCTGCTTCTAATGGTATAATGTAGGTGATTAAAACATCCCACCATTTTCCAAGTTTATCTCCAGACTCTTTAGTTTCAATCGCTAACTTTTTAAATTCTGACGCATTCTGTTTGATGACTGCAAATGCAATAAATCCACCTGAGATCATTAATGCTATTCCCCAAACGAAATCCTGATTTCCTAAAAAATTTAAATTGATTGCAGATGGAATTCCTGCAAAAAAAGCAATACTTGCAATAATCCAAACTGCTTTAACTCTTGATAATCCTAAATCGACTCCCAATCTTGCTGCCATTTCTACCATTGAAATTAGTGAACTAAATGCCGCAAAAGAAAGACCTGCAAAGAATAAAATTCCAAAAAATCTACCGCCAGCCATATAAGAAAATAATTTGGGAAGCCAAATAAAGGTTAAGCCAGTTGAAGCGGGACCTGAATCTTTCATTATTGCAAGAACCTCTGATTGACTTAACGATTGGCCTAGTATGGCAAAAACAGAAGAAAAAATAATCATCGCCGATAACATTGAAATAGCATTATTTCCAAAACCTGTCTGAAACGCAGAAACTTTAATTCTATCTGATTCTCGCATATAAATCGCATAAGTCAAAATTAGTCCCCAGCCAGCTCCTGTATCCCAAGCATTTTGTGTTAATGCTTCAAGCCATATTTTAGGACTGGTCAAGGTACTCCAATCTGGAGTAAATAAAAATACTAATCCATTCTCACTTCCATCAAGAGTAAATGCACGAATAGCAGATCCAATCAAAATGAATAAGAGCATTGGAATTAATACTTTATTCACTTTTTCTATGGTTTTTATTCCATTTGAAACTACAAATGCACAGCCGAATATGGCAAAAAAGTGACCAACAATTGGCCAAATGGATGATTGAAATCCATCCCAAATCGCCTTGGTTTCACTAACTTCAACTGGGAGTGGATTGGCTATAAAGTAACCTATATAATAGAAACACCAACCCGTTACGACACTATAATAAAACATGATTGCGATAGCAACACAGCCAATAAAAGATCCCATCCAACCAAATTTACTTCCTAATTGAAGAACAAATGCACCTGTTAATCCTTTTCTACTGCTTTTACCTATGGCATATTCTGCAATTATCAAAGGAATGGACCAAATCAGTAGGAATATAACCCACACAAATAAAAAAGCTCCAGCTCCACCTTCACCAGCATTTTGTGCTGCAATTCTTGGAAAGCGCCAAATATTTCCGGTACCAATTGCAATTCCTAAAACGCTGATTATTAATCCTAAACGTGATGTAAAATGCTCTTTTAATGGACTCATATTTTACTTATTTATTCATTAACTACGGGTTGCATCGAAATAATATCTTTAATCCACTGAGCTTCCCACTCTTTTAAACTAGTAATTTTATCATTTAACCAGATTCTTTCAGCAGCATATTCAGATAAGGTTTTATAAACTAAGGCTTTTATTGATAAATCAGGATCATCCGTTTTCTGTTTTAGCAAATTGATTTTATCTCTTTGTCTAACTGAATCCTTGGGTTGGATTTGACAAATTGCATCTAATGCTTCATAGATATAAGCTCGTTTAACATTTGGTTTGGCTAATTCATATAAAACATCAAAAGTCGCTTCATCATTTATACCAAATAATCCTTGAGCTATAGCGGATTGAATAATGTTTTCATAAGATGAAAGAACATGTAAATAGGGTCTAATAACATCAATCCAATTCGAACCATTACGTTGAAGCCCAATTTTTATAAGTTCAGCTTGTACAAAATAACTCTTTTCATTTGGTAGATAACTTGCGAACAAAGAGTCAACTTTTTTTGTTGGATCTGAAGCGAGAGCAAATAAGGAATAAATTCGAACCTGTCCCTCGGCATCTGATTTTAGCATTTCACTAAACCAAGGAAATTTATTTACTGTGTAAAACTTTGCTACTAATGCGATTGCATATTGTCGAACAAAAACAGATTCATCTTTTTTTGCAACATTCATCAGTATTTCTTGCATTTCCTCAGAGAGGTGTTGAGTCGATAATGAGTTCAACGTTAACATTTTAGTGTAAAATGAGGCTTCATTTAGTCTTTTTATAATATTTGTTTTGCTTATAGATTCTTTAATTTCAGCAGGCATGGTTTGTAATGGATCAATCCAAAAATCTGAATAATCTGAACTAAATTGAATAACGGTGTCTTTTTTTGATAATTGAATACTCATTTTTTCTAAACCATTTACCGAAACTGCTGTTATTGGAATGGTTAATTCAAATAAGCCTTCTTTAGCTATTTTTTGGGTTTGTGAAATATGGAGAAACGTATTTGTAGCGGTTTGCTCTTTTTTAACACTTAAAACCGGATGCCCTGCTGTTCTAAACCATTGTTTAAAAAAACCTGCAAACGACATTCCTGTCTGTTCTTCCATTAATTTTTGCAAAGTTATTGCACTAATTTTGTCAGAAGATTGATGTAACCAATCTCTTAATACTTGTTTAAATCGTTCTTCTCCTATTATTGTCTGTATCAAATCAAAAACTAATGATGCTTTTTGATAAGAATGTGCATCAAATAAATCTTCTGTGGAAACATAATTATTAGTAATTATGGCATGTCTTTTCTGTTTTGCTTCTTCTAAATAAATTTGAAGATTATCCCATTTTTTTTCATTCTTTTTAAGTTCACCATCGAATTTCTCCGCAAATTGATATTCGAACCAAGAAGCTAAGCCTTCTTGTAAGGCAATTTCAGACCAAGAGTTAACCGTTACATAATTACCAAACCATTGATGTGCGATCTCATGTATTAATAAATCATTATTAGAAATATCAATTGCAGCGGTTGAATCAAATTGAACGCCATCAAACAAAGTTATCATCCCTGTATTTTCCATTCCCATTGCATCAAACTCACTAACTGGTATAAACTTTAAGGCATCAAATGGATAATTTACACCTGTATAATCTTCCATAAAGTGCAGCATTTCTGGCACATTCTTATACATTATTTTATGGTATGGTCTATATCTTTTACTGGAATGAAATTCCACTAATTTCTTTGAATAAATAATTTGAGATTTTTCTGAATTCCCTACAACAAACCCCCATAAATATGGTGATTGACGCTGATTTAACGTCCAATAATCCGTTCGTTTATTTTGCTCTTTTGATTCTTGTTGAAGTAGAATTCCATTTGCTAAGGTTAGTAAGGAATCAGGAACTGTTAACCAAAATTCAACGGTTGCTTTTTGAGAAGGAGAATCTAAGATTGGCAACCAATATTGTATATCGTTTGGTTGATTATGAGTGTAGATCTGTGTACTTACATCAGTATAAAAATTACGATTACTTTTGAAATATAAGCCTTTTTGTGGATCTTTTATACTATAATCAACTCGAACTATTACCGTATCTCCTTTAAACTTTCTTTTAGGTAATTGAATGGTTACAAACAATGAATCAGAAGAAAATAGAAGTGAATCTTGATGTTGGAGATCAAATACTGAACGAACAAACAAACCTCGACTATTTAGACGCAATTCATTCTGCCCCATTTGTTTATTAATTAAAAACACATCTGTTTTTGCAGAAATAGAATCATTGAAAGGAAATAATTCTACATGTATCTTTTGATGGAACAAAGTCCAAGTTTGAATAGGTTCTTGAAACTCAGGAAAATTCCAGTAATGAATCTGATCGTTTTGCTTAAGTAATGAATCTAAATAACCCACATCGCCTTTTTCTATTTTCTCACTCGATTTACACGAATTAATCACAACGAGTACTATGATTAGAAATATAATTGAACTGCTTTGCTTCATTTTTAAATAGAAAAGGTATTGATGTAAAACGAGCAAAATACAAAAGTTTCAGCACTAACTTTTTAGCGAGATTAATTTAAGCATTGATTTTTCCAAATAATGAACCTATGATTGTGGTTTCTTCCGTAAGTTTGAAAGAATAATATTCCTATTTGAATTTTTACTATGTTCTTGAAATTTAGAACTTCTGTTTTATCGATACCGTTTTCATTTTTTATAGGTTCTATACTTATTAATTTAGCTTGCCAACCGTATGAAGAAACGAAACATTTGCAAGCATCAGGTGCCATTCAAGATAGTTTATTTCGATACACAGAATCGGAAGGTGTTCATATTTCTATGTTTGAAAAAGGGTATCGATATCTAGAAATAAGCTCGAATTTTGCAAAAACTCACCAAAGTAGTTCAGAAAATTTCACCATTTTTTCTGGTGAAGTTAAAATCAATTTATATGATAGTCTATTGACAATGAAATCTTCAGTTATTTGTTCTACAGCGACTTATAATAATATTTCAAACACCTTTTCATTTTTAGGAGCGGTTTCTGTTTTATCAGAATCAAACAAAGAATTACAAACTGAACAATTACGTTGGTTTAGAGATTCAAGAGGAATTGAATCGGATGCATTTGTTAAGATCTATACCGAAAAAGATACTATTTATGGATTCGGTTTAGTTAGTGATGAAGCTTTAGCGTCTTATCGAATTAAACAAGTAAGTGGGAATATTACTATCGAGAATTAGATGCAAAACTAATTCTCAATTTAATAGGTTAGATCGTTTTTAAAAATCAGTCAACTAAAGTAAAATCAATTGTTTTCTGATGAATATCAACAGAGACAACTTTAATTTTTACTTCTTGTCCTAATTGATACTTCTTACCACGACGCTTTCCAAATAACGTATATCGTTTTGAGTCAAACTGATAATAATCATCGTTCATATCATTTACTCTAACCATTCCTTCACAGAAATTTTCTTTGAGTAAAACGTACATTCCAAATTCGGTTACACCATTAATAACACCATCAAACTCTTCACCAATCCGTGTTTTTAAATATTCAGCTTGTTTGAATTTCGCGGAATCACGCTCAGCGGTCATTGCAATTCGTTCTCTTTCGCTACAATGATCTCCTAATTCTGATAAATCTTCGTACGAATACAAGTATTTATTTTGAGCATACGATTTAAGTAATCGATGCACAATAACATCAGGATAACGACGAATTGGACTTGTAAAATGAGTATAAAACTCAAAGTGTAATCCAAAATGACCTATATTTTTTGGAGCATAAACCGCTTTTGCCATCGATCGCAACATTAAAGAATTTACAATATGCTCAAGTGGCGTATCTTTTACTTTTTTGATGAGTCTATTTAAGGTAGCATGTCTTACTCCTCTTTCAGGAATAGGAAACTCAATTCCTAAGGGACCTAATAAATCCGATAAGGCTTGGAGTTTACTTACATCAGGTTTATCGTGAACTCGGTATAAATAGGGAAATAAGTTTTTAGTTTTTTTCTTTCCTGTTATTTCTCTTAGATGTTCAATATGAATAGAAACTGTTTTATTAGCCAATAACATGCACTCTTCAATTAATCGATGCGCATTTAAACGCTCTTTTAATTTTACGGAAACTGGAACTCCTTTTTCATCTAAGACAAAGCGTGGTTCAGGCGTATTAAAATCTACTGCACCAGCGCTCATTCTATTTCCCATCAATAGTTGAGCTAATTCCCAAAGTGTATTCAATTGAGCTGCTAAATGATGCGCTGCGCCATCTAAAACAGCTTGTGCATCCTCATAAGCAAATCTAAACTTTGAGTGAATTACAGTCTCATCAATTGAATAATTGACTACCACTCCTGCTTTATCCACTTCCATAAAACAGGAATATGTTAAGGTATCTTCATTAGGATTCAGAGAACACAATCCATTACTCAATTTTTCTGGGAGCATTGGAATTACTCTGTCAACCAAATAGGTGGAAGTTCCTCTTTCTAAAGCTTCTTTATCTAGAACAGAATCTTGGGCTACATAGTAGGTTACATCTGCAATGTGAACACCTAAATAATAATTCCCATTTTCAAGAACCTTTATGCTTAGCGCATCATCGAAATCTTTTGCATCTACAGGATCTATGGTGAATATAATTTCGTCTCTTAAGTCTTTTCTTTGTTTAATTTCTTCCTGTGAAATACTAGAAGGAATTGCATTTACATAATTTTCAACTTCATCCGGAAAACTAGATTTTATAGCATTCGACGCCATAATTGACCGAATTTCAGCCTCATGAGTTCCCGATTTGCCAAGAACCTCTTTCACTGCTGCTTTAGGTAAAGCACGTTGATTAATCCATTCTAAAATGGTAAACGAAACTTTGTCTTTAATCTGAGCATTATTTAAATGTTCTTTTGGAACATAGAACTGAAATGGCATCGATCTCTCATCTGGAACAATGTAAAATGCTTCTGAGCCTTCAGATAATAAAGTTCCGACTAAGCCTTTTGTGCTTCGTTTTAAGACTTTTGTTACTTTTCCATGTAAACGACCTAACCATCTTTCTTTAAGTACAATAAATTCAACTTCATCACCTGGTAATGCGGTTCCCGTTTGCTTGCTTTGTACTTTTATATCTTCCTCAAATGAGCTCGTTTTAATAAATCCTGCTCCATGTTGGTTATAACTAATAGTTCCAGTATAGGTCTGTTCTATGGTTCCAGTAGATACTTCTGCAATGCTAAATGCTTTGGGAGTTACAGTCAATAAACCTGCACTATTTTTTTCTAATGCACCTAATTGCACTAAATGCACAATGGCTTTTTTCACGTTTACTTGATCTATTCCATGTTCTAACAAAATAACTTGTTCAACTATGGTTACTGGAATTTTTGCACCCTCATTATTTTTAAAAAATGATAATACTAAATCTTCAAGATTACTGAATTTACGCTGAGTCGATTTATCATGAACAGACTCAAGTTGCACTCTTCGCATTCTTCGTTCTTCTCTGCCAGGTTTGTCACGTCTCCTTGTAAGGTCTTTATCTTTTTGATTTACTTTGTTTTTTTTCTTTTTGCCCATTATTATGCTCAATTAGTTTTTTATAAATGTAACCCAATTCAACTTCTCAAACAAAGTGATTACCCTATTTAAGATGAAATACTCAGCTTTACATTCTTTTTTTATTACTATTTCTAAACTCGCTAGTCTTAGTTACGTTTTTAATTCTTCTAAATTCTCAACGTTGAGTTCCCACCAATAAGTCAATTTTTGGAGTTTTTACTTTTTTAATCCTGCGAATTCACTACATTTTTTGCACAAAGTCACTTTTCGGAATTGACTCAACGTTTTTTTTATTTTTTATTGAACTTTGAGAAGTATTACTATCTTATAGCTAAATTTTTATCGTCTTCTCTTTTGACGCCAAAAAAATTCAAAATATTATTCCAAATTATTCTTGGCAAATCACGCCATTTATTAAACTGAACTTGATATTGTAAACCTACACCACTCACATTCTGAACTTGATCTTGAAGGGCACTAAAGCCACTCAGAGACGGATCTTGACGATAAAACACCTCAACAGACAAGGCTCTACTTATCTTATAACTAGCTCTTAAGTCACCAATCACATTTTGATTTGTAGCATTTGGGTCATTGTTGATTAACTGTCCATCTCTTCTTAAAACTAATCTATCATCAAATAAACGTAAGGCGATTCCTAAATCAGCTTGATTAAAACCATTTAAGTTTAAATCGATGTCTAAATTTGATATACTGTTATTTAGTATAGTATTTATTTGGCTTGATAATAGTTGACTTAAGCCAGTTTGTGTAGCATTATTTTGAAGATTACTTCCAAAAGAATTCGATGTATTTACCCCTGCATTAACTGCAAAGAAGTTTCCTGTTAATAATAAACTAGTCGCTTGAGGAAGCTTTTGTTCTTCACTATTTAATATTCTTAAAGCAGTATTTATTGAAGCATCTTGAAATGTAGTGTTCGGAATTTCAAAGTAAAAATCATTTTGAAGCGCTTCTATACTTCCGTTCAATTTTAGAATTAAATCTATTGGTAAACGAGCGTCATTTCCAGTTAAAGGTTGAATATTTGGTCTAGATTTATAAACTGCTGTTAAATTGATGCGAGGATTTTGTGCAGATCCTTCCCATGCTAACGTTCCCCCATCTTTTATTGTAAATTTTCTACTAAATAAATCTCCACCCATAAATAAATAATTTCCGCCATATACATCAAAATAACCAAACATTCCAAAATCTTGATTTTGAAGTACTATATTTAAGGATCCTCCGCCATTTGCGGTTAGGATTTCTCCTGTTACAGGATCAAAAACTAACTCAAATTGTGTTTGTTCTGGAGCTGTAAATTGCAAATTCATAGAGAATAATTCTGTAAACGTATTTGTGTTAATTTGTTGATTTAATCGAGTAGATCCAGAGCCATTCGTAAATAAACTCGATTGTGTTTTCCCTGAAGCTTGAATTCCGCCATCGTTAAACGATTTTACAAATTCGATAAATTTCGTTTGTGTTTCAACTCGTTCTTCGTCGAGCAAAGGTATTGATAATCGAGAATTTGGAGTGGTTAATATAGGATTTTCGGTTGCTAAAAATGGTTTTGAAAAGGGACCTGTTAACGTAATTATTCCAGAGCCTGCAACTTTTCCATAAAATGGGACTTCGGTTGTAAATGAGTTGTTTAGAAACTGGAGTCGATTTGCCTCAGCTTTCAAGTTATACGTTTTTAAGCTATACTTACTAAAATATCCTAAATCAATATTACCCGTTAAAACACCCGCACCGCCTAAACCGTCCGTAACTCTAACACTATCAAAAATGACTCCTTCATGAAACCCAAACAAAACTGGGCCATTCATATAGAACTCTGTTTCGAGAAAATTTGGAACCGTTAATATATTATCTAAATTAAACTTAGTACTAAAATCAAACCATCTTGTACCTCCTGTAATAAATCCATTTCCTGATGCTTTACCTTCAATTTTTGAATAAATTGGTGGTATAAACGCTCTTAAAATCCACATATCCGCTTCATTTATTTCAATATCAGCATAAAATAACGTATCAGAACCTATTAGTTTATCCGTGGGTCGATAAACATATCCATCTATTTTAAAATCATTTTTAATCTTATTGTTAGCCAAATAATAATCTGGGTAATTTAAGGAATCTAATTTTATAGTTGCAGCTATTGCAAATAGGTCTTTTTGGGGGAAAAATTCACTTTTTATACCTACATCACCCACTAATCTGTTCATTATTGAAAAATGATTAATCTCTAAATTACCCTCGATTTGAGGAACCTTCGTAAGAGTTTTTGTAGTAAATTCCCCGTTTAGATTTCCTGAAAAATCAAAATTTGATTGCAATAAACTCGATAATTTCTTGAAATTTAGGTTTGAGATGGTGTAGTTAACTTTATCTGTTTCTAACTCACTAAAAACACCATCAATCAAAATTAGTTGTTCTTCATTCTCTAACTCTAAATTCTCAACTTCTACTATTTTACTTTTATCCAATTTAACATGCGCCTCTTTTATCAAATTCCAATAATACTCTTGGTTCCCCAACCCTGCATTTTGAATGTATGCGGAAATATAATTCTCTGCAAAAACAAGTTTTGAACTAATTTTAAAGGAGTTATTTTTAATTGAGTCAACCTTTATGAATAAATTTAATGTGTCATTTAGTTGTTGTATGTCTGCAATTGATTTTTTAAAAGAAACACCATTTAACTCAAATGAGTCAAATGAATTTTTAAATACAATTACTGAATTATTTCTAAAGGTATTTAAATCATTTATTGAAATGGTAAACTGACTTTTCCCATTTTCAATACTCAAATTATCGTTTTTTAATTCTCCCACATTTAGTGAGCCATTCACAAACAACTGACCTAAACCAGCTTCTATTAAAAAGTCTGCGTCTGCATGGGTTGAAAGTAAAGGTATTGCATCAGAATATTTTTTTAATAAGTTTATATCTTTAACTTTAAAATTTGTTTGAATTCGTTGTTTTTCCTCGAAAAAGACACTTTTTATTGTTGAATCTGCATTTGATGTAAGTAAATAATAATCCAAAATCTGATTACTTATTTTTTTATTCCAATTTGTGTACCAGCCCTGCCATGCAGAGAAATTTATAAACCCGCTTGCAGTAAAATCAAAGAACGTACTTGTAAGTCGTAATGTTCTATTTGATAATTCTGGCTCGTCTAAATCAATGTATAATTGATGGTTTGGCAAGGTATCATCTTTTATTATGGACTTGTTAACATCTAATGCTAAAGAACCGTAAATAGTATCCATGTTAGACCCAACACCACGAAAACTTACACTTCCACTCAATTTTGTTTTTGGTAGATCTTTGTCTTTAAATATACTTTTCAGATTTAAATCTGTAAAAATACCATTTAAATCATAACTTGGTCTATCTTTTGAAAAATTGACACCTCCACTTAAATCTATCTTTGAATTATTTTCGTTTGCCCTAATTTCATAACGAACTGACTCATTATCAGTAAAACGAGCATCTGCTTTTAAGTGATCAATTTTGTGATTTTTATATTGTATTTTTTCTGATTCGAGGTGAACTGTTGTTGGTAAATAAGGGTGTATTAACTGATCATATTTAATATCCGTTCTTACTAATTTCCCATATCCAGAATAATTATTTGTTATCGCTCCAAAATTTAATTCATTCACTTCAGCTTTTATAATTAGATTTCTAATTTGAGAAAAATTTGTATGACTAAATTGAACATCAGTCTTAATAGTTGATTTATCAAATTCGAAGGTGGATTGTACACTAATATTTTCTGCATTCCCTTGAACAGAAAAACTACCTTTGTTTACCGAATTTTTTAGTTCATTGGAAATAGACTTTGGAATATATTTACGAATTTTATCGGTTTCAAAAGCTCCTACTGCACCATTTAAATTATACCTTAGGTTATTAAAATCATTGATATTAGTTAAATCTCCTGAAAGATTTATTGCAAAATATTGATTATCTAAAAAAAAGTTTTTTATATGTAATTGTGAATCTTTCATTTCAATATTCGACTCAAATTCAATTATATCATTGTAATTAGATAATACAGGAAATAAACTTGCCCATTCACACAAGTCCAATCTGCTTTCATTTACTTGAATTTCTGAGTGTTCAACAAAAATGTCTTTCAATGTAACATCAGAAACATCACCATTAAAAGAAATACTTCCCGAAAAAAATGATTTGTCTGTTTTTACTTGAAATCTAGACAACTCAGTTAATAATGAATCATGATAAAATTGAATAGATAAATCCATGTTATTTGGAGATATACTTTCAGAAGAAAGGTTCATCTCCTTTACATCAAAAAAGGTATGCTCATTAGTTAATTCGACAAAAATTTGCGCAGTATCAAGCTTCATCACCCCTTTTTGAGGAATTTTTATTGTTTGAGAGGAATCAATTTCTGGCAACCACCAAACTATTTTAGCATTTGAAATACTAATCTCAGGGAAATAAAAATCTTGAAAAAAAGAATTAGAGGCATAACTTGAATCGTTAGTAACACTTTCAATGAGAACTGAATTTCTTTTTTTAAATAAATTCTGCAACGTAAGTTTTTGATTTTGCTGCTCAATTATAAGTACAGGATTTATAATTGATGTAGTATAATTGGAAATTTTTTTGGAAAAAAGTGCTGTCCAATCAGGTCTAATCGATATTTCAGAAACACTAATTGGCGTATGTACATAAACTGTATCACCTATTGGATAGGGGTACGAAAACTCAATAGAATTTAAATTTATTTGAAATGGCAATATCCCTGTTATTGTCCCTATTTTCAATTCACTTTCAAATGTTTGATTGTAACAACCTTCTATTTTGGATATAAAATACCTTTTTACCGGATTTAGTTGAATTAGAGCCGTAAAAAGACCCGTTAAAAATGTGATGCTAACAATGCCTAGAACCACAAATTTTAATAATGATTTCCAAATTAAATAAACATATTTAATATAAACTTTCATGAATTTGGACTAGACTGTTTTGGAAAACATGTAATCCCATGCCATTTTAACGGGTTCGGTTTTTGAAAGATGAACTGATGATGCTTTCCCAGGCTTTTCTAAAATGATGAACGTTAGTTTTTCTGATTTGTTCTTTTTATCAGCATACATTGCCACAATTAATTCTTCAATTTCTAGTTTAAAATTAAACCTCTCTTTGTAATAAGGTAGAAATCGCTCAACTAAGTCTTGTGGAATATCATATCCTAATTGATTTGATAATTCACATGCAGCTAAACAACCCCAGAATACAGCATCACCATGAGAAATTTTACCATAACCTAAGACCCTTTCCAAAGCATGCGCAAAAGTATGACCAAAATTTAAATACGCACGAATGCCACTTTCTTTTTCATCTTCTTGCACAATTGTAGCTTTTATGGCTGCACTTTCTTGAATAATCGTATTCCAATTTTTAGGGTTTTGCCAATCCTTTTTTTGTAAAACTAGTTCTAAACGGTTAGCCATTTCAGGCTTTTCTATACATGCATATTTTATAATTTCACCAATTCCACAAAACCATTCAATTTTAGGTAAGGTTTTCAAAAAATCAGGATCACAAATAACAGCCTCTGGTTGATAAAACGTTCCTATTCTATTTTTCCCTGAACTATGATTTATCCCTGTTTTCCCACCCATTGAACTATCAACCATTGATAATAAAGTGGTTGGGAAATGGATTATGGAAACTCCTCTCAAAGCGGTAGAGGCTGCAAATCCACCTAAATCGCCAGTAACTCCTCCACCAAAAATAAAAATGGCATCATTTCTTCTTAATGAACTTCCAAGAATATCATCTAATAAATTACTCCAGCCTTTTATTGACTTAGCATGTTCCCCACTTGGTACAATTGATTGCCCTATTACATCAAAGCCCCAATTTTTAACTTGAGAAGATATTCGAATTCCATGTAATTTATTAACATTGTCGTCTAAAATTACAAATACACGTTTAAACGTTTTAGTTGCAAAGAATTCAAAACACCAAGTATCATTTAAATGAACAGTAGTTATTGAATATTCGTGAGTTGATTTTGTTTTTAATGAAATCATGTTAATTTCTTTTTAAGTTCTTGGTAAACAAATGAACTAACTTCGTCTTTATCCATGGCTTTGTCGATATAAACATGAACATCTGCATTTAAATACCAATTTTGGCGTTTCTCCATCATATCTTCAATAATAGCTGCTACTTCAACTTCTGTTTTCATACTTCCATCTGAATTTAAAAGCAAAGGACGTTTTGTATTCTTCATCAAGCGTTGAATCAAAAGATTCGTTTTTACATCCAAAAATAAGACTATTCCATTATTTTTTAATAAAGATTGATTTTGTTCGCTACAATAAGCACCTCCACCTAATGCAACCACCGACAATATTTCTTGATTTACTAATGCTCTGAGTTCTTGAGTTTCAGTTAATCTAAAAAAAGGTTCACCAAATTTTTCAAAGATTTCTTTAACAGTCATGTTGTGAGCGGCACAAATTATTTCATCTAAATCGTAAAATGATCTATGCAACATTTGTGCTAATTGCCTACCAATCATGGTTTTACCACTTCCCATAAAACCTGTAAGAAAAATAGTTCTATTTAAAGATTCAGTCATTTTTTTAAAGTTTATTTGAGCTTTTTTAAGATTTATGGAAAATTTTGTTTTCCGATAGTTCATTCATAGTGGTTGAGACAGAGTATGCCCTTCTAAACAAATTAGATTTACTTTTCAAATAGATGATACAATTCTAAAATTGAGTTTCCATTTCAAGTAGCATTTAAATTATTCTAATTGGAAAAATCCGATAACAGGTTAACAACTCTGCTTCCTAGTTGATTTTGTTGGGTTTTAAAACTCAAGCTGGGAGTATTAACATATATGAAAACAATATTGATGCCATTATTCAATCCCATTTCGCAATGGTTTAACCATAAGTACTTCTTCTTTGTCCACTTTTACTAAACCAGCCGCAGCACCTTTGGGTTTTCTTATAAATTTTCGCCTACTATATTGTACAGGAGCAAGAGATTGCCCTTTTGCTTGGGAATGCCACGCCACAATTGATGCTGCTTTTTCTAAAATTTCTTGCGGTGGATTTTCTCTTTTTTTTCTCATTCTGATAACAAGATGAGAGCCACTTACTCCTCTTGCGTGCAACCAAATATCGTCTTTATGTGACTTTTGAAGCACAATATCATTGCTTTTTGCATTTCTTCCTAACCAAATCTCATAACCGTCTAATAAAAAAGATGAAAATCCATCTGTTTCTGTTTGAACTGAGCCTTGTAAATTGAACGAATCTAATTGTGATTTCCATTTTTTATTCCATTCTAAAAATGGTGCATATCGTTCACAACTTAATAAATCATATAAAATTGGCTTATAAATTTTCAACTGCTTTTTAGCATCTTCACCTTGTTGTTCAAGAATTTGAATCGACTTTTTGGCATTTGCCGAACGTTCATAATATCGATTTGCGTTTTCTGTTATAGTAAAATCTTCTTTTAATGGAATAGAAATTTCTCCCGAGTCGGAAAAATAATCCTGAGTTCGTATTTCATCTACCTTAATTCGTTGATTTGGCTGAGCCATTAATAAATGCCCATAATTCTGCCATAATTCAGATTGTTCTTTTTGAATATGAGTTTGGTCGGCTTGGTCAACTAAACCATCTAAATAGCGAATACGTTGCTCTAATCGTTTTACCCACTCTTGTTTTTCTGAACCAAGTTTGGATTCGTTTTGAATAATTGCCCAGCTGCTTCTAATTGCATCATTTACAGAATTAAATTCCATTTTGCTTGGAATTGGAAGAATTAATTCAGGAAATAGAGTGAATCGATAGTCTTCTAATAAACGAGGTGATGGATTCTCTTCCAAAATATGAACCCACTTTTGAACTTCTTCTTTTACAGCAGACTCAGATAGTAATTTATTGTGTTGATAGAAAATCAGTTCTTGAATAAAATTTCTAGGCAACTTTGGTGCAAGTTCTAGTATAAAAGATTTAATGTCTGATTTTTTACTTGCATTAGTATTCATTCTTGGGAAAATATCTTCTTTATTTTTCCCCATCCATTTCTTTTCAGATTTAAATGTTTGAACAATTTTATTTTCTTTTAAAAGGAATACATTAGCACTAGACCCGAAAAACGTGAGGATTAATTCATAATCACCTGAAAATGAAAACCTAAGAGCCCTTTCCCCTTCTATTTGTTGAAAAGTGGCAACTTCTGAATGTTTCATTGTTGAAAAAAAATGCACTGCATTTCCTTTTGGATCTTTAACATCATTGTGTAAATAACACGAAATAAGATTTTTTTCAGTATTCAAAAAGAGCTTATATTCTGTGGAAGTATCATAAAAACAAAGAACTATTGAGTTTTTTACCGAAGAATAAGCAGTATAAAACCGGGAACATTGTAACTGAGATTTGATTTCTCTAAGCAATAATTTTATTGTATAATAGTTGTTCATACGTGAGTACTCATTAATAAAAGGAGATAGAATTAAACTATGGATTATCCGATTTTTGACGCAATCGTTAAACATATAGAAAATGAGCTTAAGAAACGCTATATCTTAATTGACTCCCTTCGCGCCTGGAATGAATCGGGGATAAACGCTCGGGGCATAGAAATGGCAGTTCATCTTGATAATTATTCAAATACTATGCAAAACATGATTATCAACATGGATTGGGACAAATTTAGAGAAGCCAAATTAGCAAGTTCATTAAGTGGAATGACAAACCATCCATTTTTAAAAGAAGGATTTAAAAACCTAGAATCAATAAAACCTGTTTTAGATGTTGAAGTAATCTGGAATTTAAACCCAGGGGTTATTATGAATTTAAGTAATCAAATAACAGCAACTTCTCGATTAAATTGGGCTTCAGAATGGATGGATAATATTAGTAAAAGATCCAATTTTTTGTTAGGAAATGAAGATGTTATGACCCGTTGGCATGTTGAATTTGAAGGAGACTTAAATGGCAGATATGTCTCAAATATGTCATTAATAACTTATTATCAAGTCTCTCTAGCTGAATCACAATCTGTGTCTGATATAAATTCTGCTATATTAAAACGTTTAAGAAGAATTCAGAACATAACACGAAAACTTGTTTTCTTAACAAGTGATTGCCTTCCAAAAGCAATGAGCGCTTAGCTTTGCCTAGCACCTACATACTTAGTTAAACAAAAAAACCCCTACTGGGGTTTTTTTATTTTTTCTTATGACGATTTTTTCTAAGGCGTTTCTTGCGTTTATGTTTCGCAATTTTTGCTCTTTTTCTTTTCTTACCGCTTGGCATTAAATGTGCTC
>CAZNTR010000016.1:0-36557 GCA_964575925.1 uncultured Chitinophagales bacterium | reverse complement strand
GTTCTACTAATTCAAATTTACCTTCTTTTGCTTGTTTCCATGTTGTAAGCGATGGCGTTGCGGAGCCTAGAACTATAGGAATCTTTTCAATAAACGCACGCATAACCGCCGTGTCTCTGCCGTGATAACGTGGTGCAGGATCTTCTTGCCGGTAAGAACTATCATGTTCCTCATCTACTATAATTAGACCAAGATTTTCGACAGGAGCAAACACCGCAGAACGAGGACCAATTGCAATATTTTTGTTACCTGATTTTAATTCATTCCAAGTAAAAAGACGTTCTTGAGGAGTTAAGCGACTATGTAAGACCGCAATTTCATCGCCAAAAATTTCATAAAATCGACGGACTGTTTGTGGAGTTAAGGCAATTTCTGGAACTAATACAATTGCGCCTTTTCCCATTTCAAGACAGGTTTTTATGGCATGAATATAGACTTCGGTTTTTCCACTGCCTGTTATTCCTTTTAATAAATACGTTTGGAAAACTTCTGCGGTAATTCCTGCTTTTATTTGGTCATACGCATCGAACTGTTCGGGATTTAAGGATCTTAAATTATCTGGTTTATGCTCGTAATATTCTTCTGAATAGCTTTTTTCACGTTGCTGCTTTTCTAAAACACCAGCTGATTCTAAAATTTTTAGAGCGCCTTTTGAACAACCCATTTCTTCTAACTCGTGGGTTTTTACAGGTAATTTTATTGTAAGTAATACTTTATAAGCCTCATGCCATTTTAATATCTTATTAGATGAAGCAATAATTTCATTTCCAATAGTTTTTCCCGATTCAGTCCAATTCCATACCATTTCTTTGGCGGTTTCAATTTTAGTTTTTGGAACTTCACGAATCTCTATTAATCTTCTCTCTTCTAAAATGCGAATATCCTCGCTTGTTACCAAGCGAAATTGAGCCATTACCTCTAAAAGCGGTTGTTCACCTGTTTCAAATAGATGTTTTACAAATTCATCTTGAATTGCATTCCCGCTGAGTACTAATCGACCAATTGGTTTCACAACTTTTACACTCTGAAAATTCAAGCCACTTGGCAACATAGCTTGGCAAACTTCACCCATTGAACAATAATAATAGCGATGCACCCAATCTGCTAATTTGAATAATTCTGTTGAAAAAACGGGTTTATAATCTAAAACCGATTGAATAGGTCGTGTCCGAAATGTTGGTTTATCTTGATGTATTTTTAATACAATACCTATCGCAAATCTATTTTGAACAGGTACATAAACCCTCATTCCTTGTTTTAATCCTTGAAATATTTCAGGGGGAACACTATAAGTAAATGGGCGACGAAGTGGTGTAGGAAGTGCAATATCTGCGAAATAGCTCATACCTTAAATTAGAATAAATTGCCAAGTATTAAAACATCGAGCTATTAAATCGATGGGTAATGTGTAGATCACAACTTCGTTCTTAGCATTAAAAGATTCAGTGAAATTTATTAAAAAAATGAATTTCAACAATGAATCCACTCCAGAAATTCGATTTTTTAGGCTTTCAATTTTAGAATTCGCCGAATAGTTTGCTAAAACTACTTTTCGGAATAAGCTCAACCATATCAATTCAAGATTTTTACATTATTTAGACACTGCATTTCGGAATTTATTTAATTCCAACAAATTTATTTATCAAAGAAGAACCCACTAAAAAAATCGATTTATTTTTTTCAAATCGTGCTAACGCCTATACTTATGTTTAACTATTGATTCGAGATTTCATTCAAATAAATTTTGTATTAGCAATCATTTAAAGTTTAATTTATATCTCTACGAGCGCCTCGTTGTATGAGTAAGGTAACAATATCTCTTTTCCCTCTTTGCGTTGCATATAACAATGCATTTCCATCATACATATCTTTATGATTCAAATTTGCACCTCTATCAATGAGCCATTCCGCAGTTTTTGCATCGCCCAATCGAGCAACTTCAATTAAAGCAGTTCTTCCCTGATAATTGGTCGTATTAATATTCACCCCATACATAATCAATTCTACTAATTTGTCTATATCCCCAACTATCGATGCTTGAACAAATAGATAATTCAACTCTTCTATATCTTTATCAGCAAATTCAGATTTAACTGTTTCCTTTTCATTTGAAGTTTTATTTTTACTCTTTTTCATAAAGGTTTTTTTAAACCAATCAATAATAGAAAACTTTGGTTTTTTAGCCTTAGGAGTATCATCCGTTGCCTCAAGATAGTCAAAAGACTCGTCAATTGTGACCGCAGAAGCAGCATCCGCCGTTGAATCAACTTCCTGTGCATGCAGGTGTGGCACGAAGGCTGAAGACATAAGTAACAATAAGAGGATACTAATAATTTTCATTCAGAAAATCGCTTTTATTATACTTGGAAAGAGAATTGAAAAGTAAGCTATTTTAGAATAAAATGATAAATAAACCAATTTTTTCATTACACATAGGTACTCAACGAAAAAATTAGTCATTTTATCGAAAACATTCTTTGTTTCGGGGATACTTAACTCATCTCAATATCTATTATTACTATGTTCAGTTTAAAGTAATTATTAACAAAATATTTTTTTTGATATGGGGGAAATGGAAGTAATCGAAAGCATTTCAAATAAAAATGCTTCATACCTATTTAAAGGAATAGTTAATACGGATAAATACCACGAATTTGTTATATCAATAACGAACTTAACCAATATTGAGGCATACACCTGGCGTATCGATGTACATGAGATAAATTCGAATAGGTTACAGCTTATGCTTTTATGTTTAGTAATTTCTAATCATTTGAGTAGTGCAGATAGAGTAGAGTTTATTTTATCAAAAGAACAGGTAAAATGGATAAAATGGTTTGAACCGGTTTGGTCATCACGAATTAAATATGAGGTTATTTCATGAATTTTATAGAACCTGTAAAAGAACTTTTTATAACCGAGTCTAAAGAGCTATTAGATAGAATTGAACAAGTTTCTCTTGAAATTGAGCTTTTGAAAGACAAAAAAGAGACTTTACGTGAAATGTTTCGTTGTATCCATTCAATTAAAGGCTCTAGTGGAATGTTCGGTTTTGAGACAATCGAATACTTTCTTCATCATTTTGAAAATCTCTTAGACGAATTGAGAAATGACAAATTAGCTGTTAATAGCACCGTTGTTGATATTATTCTGAAGTCAATTGATCATACTCGAATGCTTGTTAACAAACCAGGTCATAATCTCACCCGCTCAGAAAAAAAGCAAAGTGAAGCTTTGATTTCAACCATGAAAGAAATCATGAAAAATGAAGATGTTGCAATCAATGAAAAAGAAGAAACAATCGAACCGATTAAATCTCAGCCAAAAGAAATTCTATCCATCTTAGAAACGCAACCAAACCCTCAAGTCAAAAAAAAATCAATCGAAGGCTGGATTGTTGAAATAACTCTTACAGAGAGTGGTTTAAAAAAAGATTTTGATCCAACTTACATTCTTTTAGAACTCGAAGAAATAGGATGGAAACGAATGACCTTTATTCCAGGTTCTATTCCAGATATTGTAAAATTCGACCCATTTAGACCTTTTGGAAGATGGTTAATTGAATTTGAAGATCATTGCGACCCAGATACTATAGAAGATGTTTTTGCCTTTATAGAAGACGAGTTACGCTATACTATTACTTCCACCCTACCAGAAGAGTATTCAAACCCAACAGACGATGACCTAATCGACTCTTCAATTGATAGTAGTAATCTTACTCAAGTAAATCCTATATCTATTGAATTAGTGCAACATTCCGATTTTGAGCTACAAACTGAACCCCAAACAACCACTTTGGAGGTTGCGAATGATTCTGAAATAATTAAAAAGCCAATTTTGAAAGAATCACGAAAAGAAAATAATCTCAGTAACACTGAAAACAATGTGACTAAATCAATTACAAGCGAGCTAATAGAACTTGTTGATATTGACACAGAAGAAAAGAATGAGCATGAAGAACCTTCTTCGGAAAAAACGACATATAAAACTAATGAACAGCAAAATTCGATTAGGGTAAATGTAACCGTATTAGAAGATTTATTAAATCTAGTTTCTGAATTGGTATTAAATAGAAATCAATTTATGCAGATGGCCCAAAGCACTGATAATCATAAATTGACCAAACACGTTAATCAGTTAAATAGATTAACATCTGAGATTCAAGAAACGGCTATGCGAACACGCATGCAAGCGATTGGAACTTCATGGACTCGCTTCCCAAGAATTGTACGTGATTTATCTGCGGTACTCGGAAAAGATGTTGAGCTTAAAATGGAAGGCGAAGCAACTGAATTAGATCGCCAAGTAATTCAGCGAATTTCTGAACCAATGGTTCATTTAATCAGAAATTCGATTGATCATGGGATAGAAAAGCGAGAAATTCGAATAAAACAAGGAAAAGCTGGGAAAGGTCATATTCGGTTAAATGCTTACAATAGAGGCGGTCATATTATAATAGAGGTCTCCGATGATGGCAAAGGAATAGATTTAGAAATCATTCGCAAAAAAGCTTTAGATCGAGGATTATTAACTAAAGAAAATGCAGAAAAAGCAACGGCTCATCAACTCTATGATTTCTTATTTAGTTCTGGATTTAGTACTGCTGGGAATGTGACCAAACTATCTGGAAGAGGAGTTGGTTTAGATGTAGTAAGAAAAAATATTGAAGATTTGGGCGGCTCTGTTGAAGTGCAGTCTGAAAAAGGAAATGGCTCTCTTTTCAGAATCAAAATCCCTTTAACACTTGCCATTATTTCAGCACTAATCGTAAAAACAGAAAATCAATTTTATGCTATTCCAGAAATCGGGATTCAAGAATTAGTTTGGCTAAACGATGTAAATTACGATAAAGTGATCGATTTGGAAGGCAATCGAGTATTGACATTAAGAAACAAGCTTCTACCACTTGTAAATTTGAGTACTATTTTAGGAGGCTCCGATGAAGTTGAAACTATAAGAGGGAAACATGTAGTTGTTATTCAAAATGGCGATCTAGTTTATGGATTAGTCGTTGATACCGTAGATCAAATTCAGGAAATAGTTGTAAAACCGCTCAATCGTCTTTTAAAAACCATTCAAGTTTATTCTGGAACAACCCTAATTGGTAGTGAGCAAATTGTTCTCATTTTAGATGTAAATGGAGTCGCTATTCAAGCCATGCTGAATCAAGATGAATTCAACAAACAATCTATTCGTGAAATTGAGGAAGATCAGGTTGTGGAGAAAACACTATTCCTCTTATTTCATAGTGGATCATCCCAAAAAGCCGTTCATTTAGGAATGGTAGCACGCCTTGAAATGCTGCCCAAAGAAAAATTAGAATCGGTAGATGGTAGATATGTAATTCAATATCGTGATCATATTATGCCCTTAATTGAATATAAAAACGGAACAATTGATAATGCAGAAGAAACTATTTCCATTATAGTTTTCCAAAATGAGAATATCACTTTTGGTTTAATCGTCGACTATTTTAATGATATTGCCGAAGAAGCTGTTCAGTTTGAGCAAGTTTCAAAACGTGCTGGAATTCTTGGAATGGCTGTTTTAAGTGGAAAATCGACTGAAATTATTGACGTAAATATGTTCTTTGAGAGCTTAAACACATCACAACATAATCTTTCATTAAAAGAAAAAGGCTTTGTTAGTGTTTTATTAGTTGAACGGTCCGATTTTCTTCGAGTACATATAAAAGGTGTTTTACAGGCGGCAGGAATGCAAACTGTTGCGGTAAATTCCCGCAAAGAAGCACTTAAAAAATTAAAAACTCAGGTTTTTCAATTGGTTATAACTGGTTTAGAATTGGCTGATTGCGATGGATTTATGCTAGCAAACTCTATTCATAACGACCCAAGTATGCCTCCTACCTTACTTTTGTCTATTTCATCGCATAATTTGGATGATAATTCACAGAAAAATTTATTCGCAGCTCACATTAGTGGATATGATAAAGATGTCATTTTGGAAACCTTACACAATGTTCTAGATCACAATAGTGTGATTTCGCCATTTTAAACTTTATAGGATTTAAAAAATATGTACGTACTCACCTTTGTTTTAAATAGAACGAGAGTTGCACTACCCGTTGATTTTATTCAAGAAATCTTATTAGAACAAGAATATGTTGATGTTCCTTTAGCTCAGAAAGATATTAAAGGCTTATTCAGTTTACGCGGACAAGTTATAACAGCTTTAGACTTACGAAAAAAACTAGGTCTTTCAGAAAAAAGAGACGGCAGATTTGCAAATATCGTTATAAAACTTGATGAAGAGCAATTTAGCTTAGTTGTTGATGAAATTGGTGAAGTAATGCTTCTTCAAACGAATCAACTAGAACCACTTCCTACAAACTTGCGTGTGAAATGGGGAAATTGGTGTAATAATGTATTTAGAGAACAAGGGGAACTTGTCTTATTACTCGAATTAATGAGTTTACTTGAGACAAGTGCTTCAACACTGTAGCCAAACTTATTTACTTATATGAATACATCTTGCTGACCCTAAAATTTTTTGAACTAGAATTGCTATGTAATTGGAGTGAATAATGGAGAATTCAAATGGATATTTATTAAAACTAAAAGAACAAATCTAGATCGATAATTCAAAATATGGAGCCATCGAATTAACAACAGAAGGAATCGTCTATAAGCGATTAAATTAATTATTCGCAAACAGATAACATCTTTTAGTTCCTGATTTTAAAACAAACAAATAATTAAATCATCACAAATCAAAAACACACTATGGCAAAATTACCATCAAATGCTCCTGAACTTTCTGAAATTGAGCAATTAAAAGCTGAAATTGAGCTTTTGAAAGAAGAAAGAGATCAGTCAAATCGTGAAGTTACATCTGTACTAGCTGCTATAGATGAAATGTGTATTGTTTCACACACAGACAAACGAGGATACATTACTTACGTAAATGACAAACATTGTGAAGTGGCTCAGTATTCAAGAGAAGAACTAATCGGTGCTAATCAGAATATTGTTCGACATCCAGATATGCCTAAAGAAACTTTTAAAGAACTTTGGGCAACAATAGGTCGTGGAAAAATATTTAGAGCACCCGTTAAAAACCGTAAAAAAGACGGTACTCCTTACTATGTTGATGGGGCATTTGTTCCTGTTCTTGGTGCTAATGGCAAACCGATAAAATATCTTGGCATTCGTTACGACAAAACAGAAGAGACTATCGAAAAACAAAGTATGCAAGGTATCGTTGAGGCCATAGATAAATCCTATGCCTATATTGAGTTAACAATGGATGGAACTATTATAGCAGCAAATGCTAATTTTCTTTCCATAATGGGCTACAAATTAGAAGACATTACGGGAAAACATCACCGTATTTTTGTGGAAAAACGCTATGCAGAATCTGAACAATATACAGATTTTTGGAAAAGACTGAATGAAGGCGAAATCTTTACAGATGAATTTTTGCGAATTCATAAATCTGGAAGAACTGTTTACCTACAAGGAGTTTATTCTCCTGTAAAAGACGATATGGGTAGAATTACTAAAGTAATAAAAATTGCTATAGATGTTACTGAACAAGTTAATCTTAGAGAGCAATTAAAAGAAACCGTTTCTGATGTATCTCAAGCATTAACTGAAATGGCGAATGGAAACTTTACGGTCAGAATTAATAAAGAGTATGTTGGTACTTTTAAAATTTTAAAAGATAGTCTGAATACCATGGCTATAAAAGTATCTGATTCAATGAAAACCATGATGATGAGCATTGAATCACTTTCTAGCCAAGGCACTGAGTTATCTTCTACCTCACAGTCCATGGAAGCGGTTGCCGATGAAACCACTCGGCAGGCGCAAGCCGTTGCTGCGGCAGCTGAGCAAGCAAGTAGAAACTTCATGACCGTATCTTCCGCTACAGAGCAAATGAGTACAAGTATTAGGGAAATTGCCAGTCTTGTGCAAAACTCCGATTCAATTTCAAGGGATGCACTGAAACAATCGAACAATACCATCGAAATTGTTAAAAACCTAACAAACTCAAGCGAAGAAATTGGAGCTGTAGTTAAAACGATTACCTACATTGCTCAACAAACAAATCTACTAGCTTTAAATGCTACAATTGAAGCAGCACGAGCAGGTGATGCAGGAAAAGGTTTTGCAGTTGTTGCAAACGAAGTAAAAGAATTAGCAAGACAAACAACTCAATCTGCTGATGAAATTTCAAAGAAAATTAGTGGTGTTCAGTTAGACTCCAAAAATGTGGATACCGCTATCTCCCAAGTTGGGCAAATTATTGGAAAAATTGGTGAAATATCGAGTACAATTTCAGTAGCTGTTGAGGAGCAAAGCATAACAACTGCAGATATTTCGAGAAATGTTCAAGAAGCTTCGAGAAGCACTAATGAAATTTCGGAGAAAATTGCAGGCGTTGCAGATGCTGCTGGAGAAACAGCAAAAGCTGCCATCCAAACAAGTGTAGCTTCCGATGAGTTGCAAAAACTTTCGATTCATATCAGTTCAATTATTAAAACATTCACTGTTTAAAACAGTTTTTAAACCCGTTGATTAATCAATTAACGGGTTTATAACTATACTTTAATCATAAATTTTAGCCCTTATGAAATCGATTCTACATGTTGAAGACGCTGCCACTATGCAAAAAGCAGTTGCTTTTATGCTTGGCGAAAAAAGTATAAATCTGAAGTCTGTTTCAAATGGCAAACTTGCACTTGAATTAATCGATAAACAACATTTTGACGGCATATTACTTGACCTAGATATGCCAGTTATGGATGGATTGGAGTTTTTATCAAAATTTAATGCTACAAAACAAGGAACAATCGTTTTAGTTTGTTCTGCTCGCCACGATGTTAATTCCATTTATAAAGCGATTGAGCTTGGCGCAGCCGACTATATTATGAAGCCATTTACCGAGGATATCTTAATTTCTAAACTAAAACAGCTGAACATACTATGAGACCGATTCAAGTTGCGATAGCAGACGATTCGTACGTAATTAGAACAGTCTTAGAAATGATCATTCGTTCTCAACCCGATATGCTTGTTGTTGCAAGCGTAGAAAATGGTGAATTAGCTCTAAAAGCCGTAGAAGATAAACAACCCGATTTTCTATTATTAGACATCGAAATGCCTGTAATGGATGGCATTACAACATTAAAACATCTTTTCAAATTGAAATCTAAAACCAAAGTTATTGTTCTTAGCAACTTAACTGCTAAACATGCTCCTGTTACGATTCATGCTTTATCTTTAGGCGCAACAGCTTACCTCCAAAAACCTACCACTCAAGGTAATAAACGTAGTATTGAAGAAATCAGCGCTAAATTATTAGATTTAATTCGTTCTCTTTATGGCTCTCCACATGATATTGAAGAAGTAGAACATGCGGTGGAAAATTTTAGACAAATCCATTCAAATGAAGTGTTTACACCAGAAATAGTTGTAGTTGGATCGAGTACTGGTGGACCAAATGCTCTTTCAGTATTTTTAAAAGATATTGGGAAACCCCTGCCTGTGCCTCTTGTAATAATTCAACACATGCCAGAACTGTTTATTCCACAATTAGCAAAACGACTTTCCATAGACTCTAATATGGATGTTCAAGTTGCTGAACAAAATATGGTGCTTCAAAAAGGTGTAGCTTACATAGGGCCGGGCGAAATTCACACAGAAATTAAAGTATCGGATAGTGGTAAATATTATTTCGATTTAGTTGATGGGGCTCCAGAAGTATTTTGTAAACCATCCGTGAATTCCTTATTTAGAACGGCTGCTCGGCTTTTCAGAAAGAAAACACTTGGGGTTATTTTAACAGGAATGGGTGAAGATGGTCTAGATGGAAGTAGATACATTAAAAAATATGGTGGTAGAATTATTGCACAGGATAGCAAAACTTCCATTGTTTGGGGCATGCCAAAAGCCGTTGTTGCAGAAAATTTAGCAGATGAAGTTTTACCGATTGAATCTATTGGTGCTACTGTTTCAAAGTTTTTGAAAAGGAAAGATTAATATGAGCTATTTAAGTGATTCAGCTTGTATTTTAGTCTGTAAATGGGTTGAAAAAAAAATCGGGCTTTTACTTACATTGGAAAAAAAATACCTAGTTGAACACAGATTAGATCCTGTAGCAACAATGAATGGGTTTACCTCTATTGACGAACTAGTTGAAGCTTTAATTAAAGAAAAAAATGGGCTCTTAGAACAACAGATAATTGATAGTCTTGTTACAAACGAAACTTATTTTTTTAGAGATCCTGACTCTTTTGTAGATCTTAAAGAAATGATTAAAAAACTTTATGTAACCAAAAAAGATAAGAAGCTTCGTATTTGGTCTGCTGCGTGTTCAACTGGGCAAGAAATTTATTCTATTGCCATAACCTTACATGACTTACACTTAGATTGGACTGGTTGGACCTTACAATTAATGGGAACAGATATCAGTGAGGCAGCATTGAACAAAGCAAAAAAAGGAATTTATAATCATTTTGAAGTTCAACGTGGACTTCATATCACTCAACTCATAAAATGGTTTACTCAAGTGAACGATAAATGGCAAATTAAATCGCCTTTTTTGAGTTCAATTGAATTTAAATCGCTTAATTTATTGACAGATCCTATCCCATTTACAAAAATTGATTTGCTATTTCTCAGAAATGTTCTAATTTACTTCGATAATCCAGTTAAGAAAAAATTACTTCGAAAAATGAAAGATTATCTTGGAATTTCCGGATATCTCATTTTAGGAGGAACTGAAACGGCTTTTTATCTTAACGATGAAGTAAATCGTTTAAAAGAATATAAAACTCCCGTTTATCAGTTCAAAGATTTGAACGCTAGTACTGGAAACGAAAAAATTACTGAAAATGAATCTATTAAGGTTCAACCACAAAAAGATAACACTATTGGTAATTTGATTTGGCCAACATTTTGAGACAGCTTAACGCATGAATTCTGCATTAATAATTGACGATAACCCAATCAATCAAAAAGTTTTACAACTTTATTTAAAGTCGTATGTGTCGTTTTTAGACTGGGCTTTAACCGCAAACAGTGGGCTTCAAAAGGTACAATCTAAGTCTTTTGATTTCATATTGGTTGATATACATCTACCTGATATGAATGGCATTGACTTGACTATTCAAATCCTTGAAAATAATCTTATCTCAACTTCAACTACAAAGTTGATTGCTATAACTGGAGACCGAAGCGTTGAAGACAATGATGATGCAAAACGAATTTTTGATGGGATTTTAATAAAACCTTTCACTAGGTCAAAGCTTATTAAATTGTTAGGAAATCCTAAATCATTTGATGAAAAACGCATCAATTTGAACTCGGTTATGCCCCTATTGGAAACTCATGCAGATAAAGCGCAATTTTTCTCCTTATTACAAAAAAGTTTACGCCATTATTACGAACAACTAAAAAACCCAAGTGTAAGTGGCAATATTGAAAACTTGAAAAATCTTGTTCATAAAGTTGAACCTGTTTTCAAAATGATTGAACAAACTCAACTTATTGAAGAAGTTCGTAAATATTATTCTCTACCTGATTCTACTCGAATAAAAACGCTTTTTTCATACAGTGAAACCTTACTTCCACTTATTAAAGAATCTCAAGATTTATCTTCAAATCTACTCAAAGAAGTAGGCTAAATTTATTCGTTCGTTTTAAACTAAAAAAGAAGGAGTCCTAAAGCTCATCTTCTTTTTGTTTAGTTTTGAGTAAACTCTGATAGGTTGTTTTCTCCAATTAAATCGATAATTTCACACAATATGAACGATTAAACATGTTGAATTCCAACGTTCTGTTATTGGCCATTTATAAAAATTGGATTTTCACTTATTATGAAACATATTGAAAAGCAGGACGGCCAAATTTTTTTAGCGTTCTATAATGTGATACTACTGCTTCTGTAAATGTCCCATGTTGTTTATACGGAATTCCATACTTATTTGCCGTTTCTTCAACAATATGACTGATTTCTGGATAATGAATACTGCAAATACATGGAAATAAATGATGCTCTATTTGATAATTTAATCCACCAATGTACCAAGACAACACCTTATTTTTTCTAGCAAAATTTGAAGTTGTTAGCATTTCATGAACTAGCCAATGATTCTCAATCGTCATTTCATCGTTTGGCATAGGATGTTCGGTTTCTTCAACAACGTGTGCCAATTGAAAAATAACACCTAATATTAAACCGGCTGTTAAATGCAAGGTTAAAAACCCAATTAACCATTGTAAAAATGTAATATCAAGAAAATATAGAGGTGCAACAATTATGTAAGAGAAGTAAATAATTTTAGTAATAAATAGAATAATCCATTCTTTAATAGGATGTTTTTTATTCTCATACGGACCCAAGCGACGCAGTGAAAACTGTATAAAATCTTTAGCAATTACCCAAAAAATGGTTGCTAATGAATACACAAAAAAAGCAAGAATATGTTGAATTCTATTTATAGCCAAGTGTTTTGAATGGGGTGATAATCTTACTATTCCTGCAATATCTAAATCACCATCATGACCATGAATATTTGTGTATGTGTGATGAATAATATTGTGTGTTATCTTCCAGATATATCCATTTGCACCAAGCATGTCAAATGTAAAGCCTAAAACGGTATTTATTGTTTTATTACTCGAATACGCACCATGAAGCGCATCATGTGAAATGGAAAAACCAATTCCAGCCATACTGAGACCCATTATAAATGATAATAACCACATTACCCATAATGGGAATATTCCCGACATAATTAAAGCATAAGAACCCCAAAATGATGATAAAATAACGATGGTCTTTGTAACCATTGCAGCATTGGCATGTTTCGATAGTTGATTATCTTCAAAATAGGCATTTACTTTTTGTTTGACCTCCATGGTGAAGTCACGGCAAAGCTTGTTGTTAAAAGATATTTTATGATAGATAGCTTTAGACATAAGAATGTTTTTTAGACTTCAGATAATTTATACTTCAATTAAGATATAGAAATTTAAGCTTTTTAGGTTTTCAATCAATTTAAATAATTGATGTAAATATGTCTATTTAGTTCACATTAAGATTAATTTTTTTGCTAAATGGTTTACTTTGTGCTATTCCGAATTCAGAAACTCTTAACTCTAAATCTTGTCTTCCTCTGTTTACGGGGATCATTACCACATTTCCTGAAGCACTTAATTTTCCATTTAAAAACCACTCATAAACCAATGGAGTCCCTTCAGGTCTATTCATTTTTGGTGCTTCAACTTGAACGTATGGATTTGCGGGATTCCATTTTATTTCAATATCTGATGATGGATTTTCAGCATTTAGTTTTGGTAGAACTTCAATCTCATAGGAATAGATTTTTAGCACTGAATCTTTTGGCATCCATGCAAATTCTACGGTTTGTTTACCCGAATCTTTTGCAGTCCAAACCGATATTTTCTTTCCAAATTGAACCAAATAAACATCTTTTGGCAAACTGAAATCACTTGCTTTCAATTCTCCATTTTGGATTATCACTTTTGGTAGTTCGATTTCAGCTTTTGGGGCTTGATTTACTGCAAGATTCAACTCTAGAGAATCGCGAGAATTACTGAGCCCAAGACCATTGTCTTTTATCAATTTCACTTTATAAACTGGCTCTGTAGCTTTAAATTCAGGCTTTGTAAGTAATTGATTATTTAAGAACCATTCTGTTTTTAGTGTTCCAGAATTCTCATAATTCGCAGTTTGAGCTTTTAAAGAAATTGTTTCCCCTGAATGAATTTTATCGGGCACCTTAACAGCCATAAATGGCGCTTCTTTAACTTCAAATTCAAGTTTTTTACTAATCGTTCCCGATTTTATTTTTGAATTATCTTTTAAAATGAGCTCAACACTGTGTTTGCCAGCATTTAATTCTGGAATAAATAATTCTAATTGACTACTAGCCTTTTTCCCATCTAAAACCCACTGATACGAACTTATAAATCCGTCTGCATCTTTGGAACCAACTGCCGATAATCGAATTGGGGTTTTAACGGGATAAAGAGTTTTCGTATTCCAAACTAATTCAGGTGGATAATTTATTCGAATCGTTTTTTCCATGCTTGATTGATTACAAGCAGAACTTGATTCAACAATTAGATCAAGCACGATTCTATATTCTCCTGGTGTTTCTGCTTTAAAAGATGTTTTAATTCCTTCTAAAGATTGAACAATAGTATTCTCACCATCATAAACAGACCATTTTACACTAGCTAATTTGCCATCGTAACGAGATGTTGAACAATCAAGCTGAATCATTTCTCCATGATTAATCCACTCTGATACCGTAAATTCTGCATTAGGGCCTTCGATTACTCGTACCGTTGCAGACACTTGACTTGTATTGCTACAAACACCAGTGGAGGAACCTACTACGGTAAGCCTTACTGTGTATAAGCCAGACTTTGTATATAAATGTGTTAAGTTTTTACCAACCCCACTCGTTTCATCACCAAAATTCCATGAGTACGCACCAATCGGGCCATTTGGATCTGTACTTGAAGAACCATCAAATAATAATGGTGAATTCACACAAATGGTTGTGTCTGCAAAATTCATGAATGCCGTTGGTGAACCTGAAATCACAACTGGAATTTGTGCAACTGTTGGATTGTCAGCAATTCCATCAGATAGTTTTAATGTCACAAAATACAAACCCGGTGTTTTGTAAGTGTGATAAGGATTGCTTTCTTTTGATGTACTTCCATCACCGAAATCCCATTCTGTTGTAAACTGATCTCCATCAGGATCGAAACATCTTGCACTTGAAAAAATGATTAATTGGCCAGTACACGATTCAATAAGTGAATCTAATTGAGCTGAAACGGGTCTATTCATAAAAATATCAACGCCCATCGAAGCTTTGCTGTTTTTTAATCCTTCACCGTCATCAATCGTTAATCCAACTTTATGATAACCTCCATTTGGAGCATTCCAGGTAAAAATCGGTTCATTTCTTTTGCTTCCATCAGGTAAAACCCAAGTAAATGTTTTTATGGCACCATCAGCATCGTAACTTTTTGAAGCATCTAAAACAACCGAAAGCTGATTTACTACTAATTTCTTTTCTGAAACTGGAATCGGACGTGCATTTATTCGAATTGTTCCTTTTACTGATTGTTTTGAATTCGCCAAACCTCTGCCATCATCTGCTGTTAAAGTGAAAAAATACGTTCCTGCTTTTGCGAATTTCCTTTTAATCTCTAAGCCTGATTCTAACTTTTCTTCGTTTTCAAATTTCCATTCAAAACTCAAATTTTTATTGTCTTCATCACTCGAATTAGTTGCACTTAGCACAATTTCTTGATCTGGCGATACAACCTTAGGTGTTGCATCCCAACGAGGAATTGGCGGATAATTCACATGAATAGAATGCGAAATTATATCAATAGCGTCATCAAAACCTGAATTATCTTTTACTTTTAAGCGTATTGCATAATCACCCGGCTTTTCAAAAGAATATTTCGGTTTAATTACCGTATCGATTCTAGAATCCAGAAAAAACCACTCATACGAAACTACTTTTCCATCCGAATCTTTGGTTGAACTTGCGTCTAAGGTAAACTCAACACCCGGTGCTACAGTTTTTGGAAACGAGAATGCAGCAACAGGATTATTATTGATCGTAATCATTTTCTTGGTTGAAATAATGGAATTACTCATTCCTTTTCCATCATTAACAAATAATTCGATGATATATACACCACTTCCAGGGTATTCATGAATCAAATCTAAACCATTCCCTTTTGTACCATCTCCAAAATCCCAAGAATAATCTACAATACTATGATCTTGATCGGTACTGTTTACTGCTGAAAGTGAAATAATCGCTGAATTCGATTTATCAACAACTGTAATTTCTGGAACTGGCTCAAAATTAATATGAATAGGAAATTCAATAGATTGATTTGAATTTTCCACTTTCATGCTGTCATCAACCGTAAGTTTAATGAGATAATCTCCTGATTCATTAAAACTAATGAGCCAATTTTCAGTATTTGATGTTCTTCCATCAGAAATTGACCAGGAATAAACGAGTTTATCAGAATCAGGGTCTGTACTATTTGAAGCAGATAAATTAATTTTTTGATTCGGAGCGGCTAATTTGGGAATGGTAAATTGAGGTTTCGGAGCTCCGTTTACTTTATAGTTTTTAGTAATTGTATAAGATGAATTCGTAGTATTGGTCTGATCATCAACAGTTAGTTCAGCTTTATATAATCCATTTGTTTTGTGATCAGCTGAAACTTCAGATTGCTTTCCATCTCCTACTAAACCTTCAATTTTCCATGAATAAGCTAAATTATCGTTATCCGAATCAAACGAAGAAATGGCAGAAAATGAACTTGATGAACCTTGAGCAACAATATCTTGTAATTTTATTTCTACATAAGGTTGCGTATTTACACGAACAAGTATAGTTGTATCAGCAGTTGTACAGGCAGAACCTGTTTCTAAATCATTAATAAGTAATCGAATTCTATATTCCCCTGATGTGGAAGAGTTGAAGCGAAATTGAGCATCTGATGTTCTGAAAATATCATCTGTAAACCAGGCAAATTCTAGTGTTTTACCTTCAGGATCAAATGAAGCAGTAGCATCAAGTAATAAATTTTCAGCAGGAGAAAGTAAGGTTTTATACTCATTTAATTTAATTACTGGAGGTTTATTAATGAACACCGTTGACTCTGTTACCTGGTACAAAGGAGCATAACGACCTTTTAAAGGAATGATAATTCTAACTGGAATATTTCCTTTTTCAACAAACTGATGTCTAATCGTATTTCCTGAGTAGGTTTTTTTTTCTGTCTGCCAAATAGTACGGTTAACATCATATTCGAAACCTCGATTTAGCAATTCTAATTGAACATCTTCACATGATTCTAAGGCTTGAGTTCTAAATAATGCAGGTTGTAACTTGTCGTTTTTTACAATTACAGGTTTAATAATCCAAGGAATTATTCCTTTATTTCCACTTACAACTAAATTATTTAAACGCTGTTTAGATCCATTTACGGTTAAAACCCAGGTATTTGGTATCCCAAATTTTTCTGATTTCCAATCTATACTATCTTTTATTATTTCTCCAAATGCATCATTTATATGAATGTCAGAATCTTCTTGCCCTGTTACTGTAAAAAAACTTGGCGCTGAATCAGAAAAAAGAGGTTTTAATTGAACGGTTTGTTCTGTACTTGTTTTGTACAATCCAATTGATAAATCTAACGATACAATATCATAATCATTTTCCATTGCAGCAGGAAGTCTTACTTTAAAATCGTTAACATCGTCACCTTCATTTGTTTCAACTCGAAGAATCCATCCATTTTTTGAGGTTCCATCATAAGTAAACAATGAAATCCATCTGTTTTTATACAACATTTCACCTGTCACATTAACCGAAATTGATTTTGCTCCAACTTTTTTAGCTGGAAGAATGCTTCCTTTGCCTAATACATAAACCGAATCAAAATCGATAATACTAAACTCGGTTACTGTATTTGCTTCGCCTTGAATTACATCGGCATAACCACCAATTCCTGCATCGTACACTTCAGGATTAGGAAAAACAGCATCTAATGACTTAGGACGAATCCAAATATCATACAAACCTGCTTTTTCACCAGATTCAACTTTAGCTTTTTGTCCTGAAATTGAAAAATACACTTCTTGTGCAAAGCTATTTGTAGTACAACTTAATATAGTCAGGAATACAAGTCCACAAAACCGACTAGTCCAGTTCATATTTCTTTTCTGCAATTAGGTTTCCGGTTTGTTTATCAATAAATCGTAGAGTGAGTTCTGTTGATTTCTCCGTTAAAAGCTGTAAAGACCATTCGCCATTTTGTCCACATTCAGCTCTAAACACGCGATTATTTGTTTCTGCTTCTGTTGTCAATTGAGGATAAGCCTGACCAGAAACGGTTATTGATTCAGCATTTTTAATGGAATTACCTTTTACAGGAACCGACCATGATAAATCAAATAACTGATTTTCAGACATTTTTACAACTTCTTTTCGAATAGTCGTTTTATTCTCTGAAAAATCCGCAACCGTAAATTCTATAGATGTTTTTTCTGTACTTAAAGAAAAAGAGAGTTCAAATTCTCCCTTGGAGTTCGCTGTAAAAACACCAAGACTTGAATTAATAGTCGCTTTCGGCTCTGTAATCCCTTTAATTATGAACGCTGAATTTGAAGTATAATAAATAGACTCATTTCCGTTTTTAAGAAATACAGCAGGAGCTTGAATATCTTTATTTTTCAATAAACGATATACAGGGCTATCTAAGCCTCTTAGATTTAATTTGTCGAAAGCTCGAACACGAATATAATAAGCGCCTTCTTCAATGTTTTTCAATTCAATACTCGTAGAATTCGCTTTATACGTTTTCACTTTATAAGAAAATGTTGAAGAGCTAGAAACATCAACTTCATAATAGCTTGCATTGGGTACAGCAGTCCATTCTATTTCTAAATCAGGGTTGTAGGTAACCGAATCTGAACGTGGCCATGTTAAAAGTGGCGCTGTTAATAATTTCACTGGTGGAAGTGGATCTTGTCCCCTAACGATAACTGTTCCTTCATCTTTGGCTAATTCAACTTGTTTTGATCCTGCACGAACTAAGGCGTTTCCATCATAATTTGATAGCGTTACCGATTCTTGATCATCTTTTTTTGCCCAAAATTTAGATGAATTTACCGTTGTATTACTTTGAGCAGCTTTTAAAGAGAAAACAGAAGACCTACGTGCTTCGGCAGACATAGAAGCAAGAACGCCACCAGTAGTAATTTCGATTTCAGTATTGGTAGCATTGTATAATTTATCAATAGAAGCGGAACGAACTTGAGCGATGGTTTCAGGATCAACAATTACATAACTACCATCTACAAAATCGAGTTTTGCCATCGATTTTTTTTCCGTTTTTATTCCATCCGCTTCTTTATACAAATCTCCTTTATCCGATTCGTTCCAAGTACCTAGTAATCCTTTCCGCTGTGAAACAGTTCCTGTTTTTTCTGCTAGAATGGCAGCCACTCGTTCTATACGCTTCTTGTTAACCGTTTTAGCTAAATTATTAACTAAATCGGATAATTCAGTTATCGTTTTGACAACCGTTTCATATTCCCCTTCTCGAATAGCTTTACCTAACTCATTTTGTTTATTTTCGGCATCTATTAATAAATCTGGAACAAATACTTTTGCCCCATTTTTTAATAAATCCTCGTAATTCTTATCAGTCTGCTTATTCAGTTTATTTAAATCAACTAATTTTTTTAGCTTAATTTCTGTCTCACTTTTGAGGACAAACTCATTTTTTTCTGCGTCATAAGCTGCTTCTGCGCTCAAAATGGGCCAAAATTGAGCATTTCCTGTAATGCGTAAAGCCTCATCTTGTAGACTAGACGATTTTATACTACGTGACGATGCATTCTCATATTGTTGAGCTTTTAGTGGATTAACGAATCCAAAAAAAAATAAAGTTAAAACGAAAATATATTGTGATTTATACAAAATACTTATTCCAACATCGTATTTATAAGATCGGGAAACCAAAGTGTGAATCGTGTACCAATTGCAGAATTAGAATCTAAGGTAATTTTCCCGCCATGTTTCTCCATAATTTCTTTCACGTAAGCCAGACCAAGTCCTGTTCCAGCTGTTTCCTGATATTCTTTAATTCGATAAAATTTATCAAAAATCTTGCCTTGATGTTCTTTAGGAATCCCAAATCCATAATCAGTTACAGAAATTGTGATAAAACCATTCACTTTTGCAATGCTAACATCAATTTTACGCTTAGGATTACCGTATTTAATGGCATTGGATAATAAATTTTTTAACGCATCGGTTAACAAGATTTCCGAGCCTTCAACAAAGTCAGTTCCCGGTTCAATGGAAATATTCAAATTTAATTCTTTTTGTTGCAATTGTATTTGTAATGAATCTTCAATTTGTTGCAAAATTCCGGGAATAAATAAGGGCGATTTTTCGATGACGGCAGTTTGAGACTCCAATCTGCTTACAGTTAAAAAACGACTAATTAAATCGTCCATTTCTTTTGTACTATTCAAAACATAATTTACATAAGACATTTCTTTTTTCGTAAGTGTTTGTGAATATTGAAGCAATTGTGTAAAACCTGAAATAGACGCAATTGGATTTTTTAATTCATGAATGATAAAACTTATCATTTCATTACGTTTAATATCCATTTCCAATTCTTTGGTCAAATCAACCAAAACAATTAAACTACTTTGTTTTTTGTCCTCTTTATGAAGTTCTAAGTTATGAACTCTAAAGTAGTATCTATTTTTTGATTCTGAGTCGATTTGCCATTCAGAATGATGATTGATGAAAACAACGTTTTCGCGTTCCTCTTTTTCTATTTTAATATTTTTGATTTTAAGACTTTTTATGTTTTCAATTTCATCCCAATTATCAGGAAGAGTAGACAAAGAAAACTCTCCTAAGAAATTTCTCAATTTATCATTCATAAACTGAATATTATCCTCTGAGTCTAGAATTGCTATCATTTCTGAGGCTTTACTCATGAGTAAATTATTCCTCATTTGCTCAACAATTATTTTCTCCACATTTAAGCGCTGATAGCGTAACAATTGAACTCTAATGGCATCCAAAGAATCTGTAACCGGTTCTAATTCAGGTAAACCAACCGATAAAATTGGGGTATTAAACATAAACTGCCCCATTGGTTTTATGTAATTAATTAAAGTCTTTAAGGGTTTATTTAGCACCGATACAATGTACCAACCACCAATACTGAGTAAAATAAATGCAAAAAAGATTACAGTTGTTGATTGCAATATCAGATTTTTAACCGGTTTGGTAATTTCAGATTCACTTATTTCTACCGTAAGTGCATAGGGCAAGAATTGAAATAAACCTGTGGCGGCATAAAACAAATCATTATTTGATGGATAATTAGAAATTTCAATTATTTCCTTAGGCTCGGCTGTTTCGATTCCAATTTTATTCGATTTATTTGATAAAAAGACTTTTCCTCCACTACTAATTAAAACCGTTAAATCATCTGAAATTGATGCATCAAACAATTTTCTTTTTAGAGAAATGTCGTTAATTAGAATATTGATTTCAAAAACACCTGATTCGTTTTGAATTTGCTTATTTACTAGTAAAACTTCTTTCTCGGCAATCCAACGAACATTTACTGAAGGAAATTCTCTAATTGGTAGCATAAGTGTTTTCCACTCAGGCAAAATTTCACTAACAGGACTTTGTTTTTGTTTTACCTCTAAAAACTGTCTTGTTTGTAAATCGGTAATCTTTATGAGATGTATTTCAGGAAAAATTCGAATAAACGTAGATAAAGACTGTTCAGCTGCATTAGAAGTCCCCTCTAATTGATACGATAAATCGTCTGTTAACTTTAACCAATAGGCTACTTGAGAGTCCGCATCTCTTGTTATTTGCTGATTAAACTGACTAAGCTTTTGAACCCGTTCTTCAATTAAAGCTTTTTCATAGGCTGGTTTTATTCCAAACCATGTTACAGACATTGAACAAATCAATATCAACATTACTAAAACTAAAAGGCGCGATTTTAATGACACTAAGCCTCCAAATAAAAAAATTTAAAAAAGTAAAATACGGTTATCAAAGTAATAGAACTATTAATATGATTTTTTAATAGACTTATGTAGAATAGCAAAGAACTGTAAGTAAGTTAACACTATTTTACTTAATTATTCAACTTTCGGTCTTAAACCCTTTGTAAAGTTGGTTAATTTTATAAAGGTGAAATTTGGAAAATAATAAAAACAAGAACCTAATGGCAACCTATTGTTCTTTTTATAGTTGTTTTTTCGTCATGTTGGGCTACAACCCAGCATCTCAGTCTTTAACTTTACCTATTTTATAGAAGTGCTTATGGCGTAAAAACCATAGTTGACTGAGATTGCACTTCGTGGTTTTTCGAATAGTGTCGCTCAACAGAATGACCTTTATTTACAAAAACCCGTAAAGTTTGTTTAGAAACGAAGTCCTAATTTGAGTTATTTAATCCATCATCAATAAGATTTTTTATCGTGGAGAAGCTCATTTAGGATGAGGTTAAAATAAGCTCAGTAATACGTCACAAAAAGATACCATTTCTACTTTTCTCTCGAAATTAAATACGCCATTAAAGCGCAAGTTGGTGCAATTACTGATTCATCAATATCAAAAAAACTATGATGTAATGGGTAAGATGTTTCTGGCGAATTACTAGTTCCAACACGAATAAAAAGAGACGGTCTTACTTGACTGAACCATCCAAAATCTTCGCCACCCATACTCTGTCTAGTTGCTTGTAAATTAGTAAACTCGCCTAATAAGCGGTTTGCATGGTCTGCAAGTTCAGCATTGTTTAACACAGAAGGCGCACCTTGATCAAATTTCAAATTAGCTGTTATTCCATAAAGCATTTCTAATTGGGCAACTGAATCAGACAGAAATTTTTTAATCTGATTTCTATTTTCTTCTGTAACACAGCGTAAAGTTCCAGACAAGGATAGCGAATTAGGCATCACATTGATAGCTTCGCCTGTATGTAAGGTGCAAAAAGTTAAAACAACCGCATCTCTAACATCCGTAATTCTCCCAGCTATTGAGTACCATTGGTTCAATAAGTTGTTCACAATCCATACTAAATCTTTTCCAGTGTGAGGACGCGCAGAATGATTAGAAGCCTCAGTTGATAAATCTAAATAAACTCCATCATACGATGCAGTTTCAGGTCCAGAATTTATAGACAGCCAGCCCGATTTTTGATTTGGATCAACATGTATTCCAAACACTTTATCAACTTGTTCTAAAACGCCTTCTTTAATTAATCTTGGCGCTCCCGAAGGGCTAGTCTCCTCTGCTGGTTGAAAGAAAATTCGAACACCTTTTTTTAAGGGCACGTCTTTTAGTAAAATGGCGATTCCTAGCGCAACAGTAGCATGTACATCATGGCCACACAAATGTGCTGCTTGTGGAAATGCTGAAGCGTAAGAGATATGTTTTTTATCTGTAATAGGCAATGCATCAATATCGGCTCTCCAAGCAGTTCTATACTCGGTCTCAGACCCTAAATCGATATAAAATCCATTTATTCCATCAAATTCTTTTGTAACAACTAAGCCATAAGATTGAGCCATAGCCATTAAATAGGCTTTTGTTCTAAACTCATGCCAGCTAATTTCTGGGTTACGATGTAGAAAACGTCTTGTGGAAATTAAAAAAGACTGAATTTCATCAGCCTTGTTTTTTAAATCATTTAAAGAAACTGTACTCATTAAGGTCTCGGTGGAGGATTTGGTAAGGTTGAACTACTTGAATTTCCGCTAAGGAGTATGGCCGCAGCACCTAAAACCACAGCAGAAACTCCTAATCCTACAAAATATTTAGTATAACTATTTTTTTTCTTATTCGGTCCACCATTATATGCAGCACCAAATATGCCTTTTTTTTCAATTATATAAGGTTGTAAATCAAAAAACATTACTTCATCCATTCCAGACGTAACATACAAATCACGTACTTGTGATAAATAGTTTGGTGTATTTACTTCCACACGGTACATACCCGCCTTTAATTGATAAACACCTGAATCTTTTGTTTGTTTTTTCTTTACTTCAACCATATTAAAGCGATTCAAAATGGTAATTACAGCACCAGGTTCACTCGTTTTTATGGTAATCTTTCCTTTAGGAGTGGAATCAGGGTCTTCTGTAGTTGTTGGAGTAGGTACTGGTTGACTTTTGTCTTGAGCTTGTAAGCTTGAAAATGAACCTTGTAAAATCACAAAAAGCACCACCAATGAAACCCATAATTTGATTTCACTTAAAAATCTACTTAAGTGAGAAGTTGTGTTGATGTGTTGTTTCAGGTTTTTCATAATTGAGTACTAATCTAGTAAAATGATGCTTGTCTGTTTTATTTTACTAATGTCATTTTCTGAACTTTTACAAAATTCTTAGCTTCTAAGCGGTACAAATATACTCCACTTGCTAAATTTGTACCATTAAAATCGAACGTGTACCAACCTGCCTGCTGTATAATATTAACAAGAGTTTGTACTTTTCTACCCAAAATATCAAAAACTTCTAATTTCACTGTAGCAGATTCTGAAAGTGAATATCTAATAACAGTACTTGGATTAAATGGATTTGGATAGTTTTGTTCTAAAGTAAACGACTCTGGTAATAATTGAGATTTAACGTCATCTAAATAGGAAGAGCTACCGATATAAACATCAAATGACGATACAGGTTCAGTTATTTTTAGCGAAACCAATTCATTATTAGGTATGTTAGTCATTACTTTAGTTAGTTTATTTACCAATAAAATCTGATTGTCCTCAGCCAAATGATTCCATTTAGAGGATAATTGAACAATTGAACCACGTTTAGCTTTTAATTCTAGTACGTATGTTTCTTGCTCTAATTCCCCACCTAACTTTCTATCATAAGCGAGCTCAGTATTTTCTTGTGATTTAACAACCATTCCATGTTTAGCAAAACCCAAACGTGGATGAACTCGTTCTAAAACTGGTTCAGAAATAAACTCCGATTGATCCGAATTTTCTTTATTTACTGAAAGTGATTTTGCTAACAATAAAGGTTGAACAAAGTCATGATTTGAATCAAAAACCCATTCTACTTCATTTTTGGAGCCATCAGAATAGATCGCTGTCAATTTCAGATTTGGGATATCACCTAAATCTTGGCGAACACTCATAACTTGTAAACCAACTTGAGCCGATGAGCTATAAGGAATTTGCAATGAGCTTAAGCCAAAAGCTGGATCATTATAAAAATAATAGCCTTTAAACGCTTCCATTACATTTACTTTAGAATACACTTCATTAAAATCATGTAAATCAGAAACAATATCATTTATTTGTTGAGTCAACTCCCAATCAACATTTGTTTGATAGGGATTACTAATGATATTCCAACCAGGGTTTAAAGGTATAGCATAACTGTCTTTAGTATTTGGTGTTACAGAATGGAAGCCTCTTCGAATAACTAATTCAGATTTTGAAATCACCCAATAACCAAGTCCAGGTGAGAACGCCATTGAAGAATCAATTGGATTGAATTCCGTTAGATAGTTAGTCTCATTACTTGACCCTGTTTCATAAAAAGCTCTCCAATTTTCTAGATAAGTCTCTGTAAATAAATCAACGAATGGAATAGACTCCGAACCTGGCATAGAAATAAGTTTATAATCAGATTGATTTGGAATTCTTATTGAATTTCCAATCTTTGGTGCAAAACTAATAGCCTTTGCAACTGTTTTATTTTCACTTTCTTCAGGATTAACACGTGTTGAAAACGATCGAGCTAAACTCCACTCAGACCTACCCACTTCATCATTTACTCGAACTCTCCAAAAATATTGTCTCTTTGCAGTCAACCCTGTTATCTGAACAGTTAAACCTTGACCAATAGTATCTTTCGAATTAGTAGTAAATTGCGCATTGGTAGAAACTTGAATTTGATGATTCAACACTTCATTATCACCTGACCATGATAAAAATGGAGCCGTTGAAACATTTTTTTGATTAGCTGTTGGGAATGAAAGCACAGGAGTTAAGGCTTTGGTAGTGAAGGTTGAAACAGTTGACCAATCACTGGTTCCGCCTAAATTTGTAGCTCTCACTCTCCATGAATAATTCGTTAAGGGATTTAATTGAACTGTAAAACTTGTGTCAGAAATTGCTGTTTTAGAAGTTACAATAACATCAAATACGGGTGAAAGACTAATTTCAATATCATAAGAAGTTGCTCTTGCCGATTTTCTCCATTTGAAAATTGGTTTTTGATCAACAAATAAATCATCTGCTTGAGGTAGTGATAAAACGGGTTTTTGAGGAGGTTCTACAATTGTGGTAAATGACCAAGATAATCCATCATTAATCAATAAATCTTGGTTTTGAACTGTACTTTGAGCAATGGTTACCGTGTACTCTGTCAAATATTTCAGAGTAGGAACATTGATAGCAATTGTACTATCCGTTGCCATCTCAGTCGATAATCCATCAACTAAAACACCACCTTTTTCACGCATCGTTATGCCACCAGAATTAATCAAATCAACATCTTGATTAAATGTAATTCGAATACTTGGATTACGTGAAACATCAACAGAACGATTATCGGGTAGTATTTTTAAAGCCTCCGGTTTTGATCGAATAGTTTTGAAAGACCAACTTAAGCCTTGATTTCCTAGTAAATCTTCGTTTCTAACCACATTTGCTGCAATGGTAACGGTATAGGTTTTATTGTTTCCAAAAGCAGCATGACTAATCTGTAAGGTTGAGTCAACCAAAGTCGTTAATAATGAACCTACAAGTTTATTAGCTTCATCGCGAATTGTAATTCCTGAATTTGAAGAAAGAGTTATTTCTTGATTGAAAGTAATTGAAATTAAACTATCTATAGCAACTGTTGCTGCGCCATTTCGAGGAGAAACTGAACTAAAAATAGGTTGCGTTTTTATCGTTCTAAAATTCCATGCAAGGGAATCATTTACAATTTTATCTGTATTCGATACTGTTCCACTTGGAACAATAACGGTATAAGTAGTATTGTTTGTAAATGTAGGATGTCCGATTGTAATTGATTTATTAATCAAAAACACATTTAAATTAGGAACTAGTTCTCCAACCTCATTTCGAATACGAACTTTATCCAAATCAACAGTAGAAATATCTTGATTAAACGTTAAATTTACATTGGCATCGACAGCGATTCGAGTGGCACCAGCACTTGGTAATAAAGAAACAACGCTCGGTGGAGTCAATATAGTTCTGAAACTCCATGCAAATTCGGCATTAGCCACTTCATCTAAATTTTGAACTACATTTTCAGGTAAAGTAATCGTATAAGTGGTACTATGATCAAAATCAGGGTGTTCTATTGTTACAGTAACCGAGTCAGTTAAACGTGCAAACACATTGCTAAGTCTAACATTTTGATTATTTGTAATTTTGATTAGATCAAGATTTTTAGCGCTTATATTTTTATCGAATTTTACAGTTACTGGCTCTTGCAATGGAATCGCTCTAACATCGGGTAATGGATTAGTAATTCGAACAAGTGGAACTGATTGAATGGTTGTAAAACTCCAACTAAATTCATCATTTGGCACATTATCAGCAGAGACAACCGCACCTGCTGGTATTTCCACCTCATAAACTGAGTAATTCTCTAATGCAGGGTGACTCAAAACAAGTCGACCATTTTGTATTTGTGCAGATATAGGTGTAAGTGGGGTTTCATTAGTGCCCATTAAAATTTTCACTTTATCGATTTCTGAACCAGCTGAAACTTCTACAGTAAATGCTAAACTTATTTCGGTACTTAAACTAATTCGCTTAGCATCGGCTACTGGTATTGGATTCGAACCATAAGGTATATCTTGAATGGTTAACGTACCTTCTTTAAAACTGATCTCATAATTTTGAGAGCTTAAGCCTTTGGGAATTATAGAGTATGAACCAGGTAAAGTCGCCCCTTGTGCAGTTCCTGAATAGTCTAGATTTCCTGTTAAAAAAGTTTCATCTTCACCACCAACAAATCCTTGATAAATAACACCATTACCACCGCTATAGGCAACATCGTTAACAATGATAACATGATTATTAGCAATTACATTTAGTGGAGCTTTCGAAATAGTAGCCTTTGTCTCCGTACTATCATCACTTAAAATATAATTTTGAGCAAGTCCGCCATTTGTGCCATCTGCAATGGAATACGAATACGCTTTAACAATTTTGTCATCACCAGCATCTTTATCGACAAAAACAACACTTGTTGGTGCAATCAGAACTAGCGTTTCGGTTCCAATCAAACCATCAAGTTCACCTATCTGACTTAAACTTGCTGTAAATGATGCATCATAAACTTTATCCGTAGCACTAGCATTTACAATTTGAATTTCTTTGGCTAAGATAGAAGCTGAAGTAACAGGTGCATCTTCAACAGTTATTGAATAATTTGGAGATTGAGCGCCTTTAATTCGGGCAAAGTTTAATGAAACTAAAATATCTGTTCCGATATTTTGTGAGGCAAATACAGCAGAAACGGTATCAATTTCAGCTGTTTCTCCAGCAAGTAAGCCAGATAATTCTAATTGATCAACAGAGATAATTGCTTTAGTTCCCCCATCATAGGTTTTATTATTAACCTCAAAAGAGCCTACTAATTGTAAGGTCTTTGCTGTGATTGAGCCAGTTGTACTTGGAGAACTCGTTAAGTTAAGCACATAATTTGTAGCATCAGAACCGTTAAGGCTTACATTTTTAATGGTTACAGGAATTGAGGTGCCAACTGAACTTTGATCAAATTCCAATTCAACGGTTGCCATATTTACTGTATCTGATGCAATTTTATTAGTTAATACTAATTGATTTAACTGTAACGAAGCTGATAGTAATCCATCATAAACCTTATTTGATACTAAAAAAGAACCTCCGATAGTTACTTCTCTTTCAGAAATCGATGCTGTAGTTTGTGCATTACTTGTAAACGTATAATTTTGTGCATCTGCTCCTGTTAATATCGCACTTGTTAAATGTACTGTTTTAGCACTACCAACTTTTTTATCTACAAAAGTAGCACTAGGGTCTGTAAACCCAACATCATCATTTAGAATACTACCTTCAATAACTAACGATGATTGATCAATAATTTCAGCATTCACTGATCCGTCGTAGATTTTATCTGAAACAGTAAAATCACCTTTAATTTCAACTGATTTAGGACTTATATCTGCAATTGAAAGTGGAGAACCAGATAAATCAAGTGCATAGTTTGCAGAATCACTACCAATTAATTGAGCTGAATTTATTCTGACTGCTTTCCCAGTACCAACAGATTTAGAAGTAAATGCAGCTTTTATAGAATCCAATGAAACGACTTCACCACTTATAATCCCATTAAGAAGTAATAAAGAAACCTCAGAACTATTCGCATCTGTTAAGCCGTCATAAACTTTGGAATCGGCTGTAAAACTACCACTAATTGTTAAAGGTTTTGGCGTAATTGAAGCTGTAGTAAAAGGCGAATCTGTAAGATTTACAGTGTAATTACTTGCATCACTTCCATTTATAGTTAATGATGTAATAGTAACTTGAATATCAATTTGAGGGTTAATGCTACTAAACTCATACGTTACAAGATCGATAGCAACATCATCTCCAACGACAAGGCCAAATAAGTTTAATTGCGATTCTGTTATCGTAACAGAATGAGTGCCATCATAAATCTTATCTGATGCTTTTATTATTCCAGTAATTCGCAAGTCAAAGGGTATTATAGTAGCTGAAGATGTTGGCGCTGTAGTAAGGTTTAACAGATAATTATCTTTATCCGCACCAACTAATGATCCCGATTTTAATAGAACGGTTTTGTTTTCTCCAGCCGTCTTTGTTTCAAATTCAACCAATAAAGAATTTTCGTTTAAGGAAACATCTTCTGCATTAACTATTCCGTTTAGAACTAATTGAGTTGGGGTATCTAAAATAGAAGCTACAAGTGTTCCATCATATTGTTTATCAAATACAGTAAAAGAGCCACTCAATGTTACTATTTTTGGCGTAATTGACGCTAAAGATGGTGAAACTGTATTTATGGATAAAGTATAATTTATAGAGTCAACTCCAATTAGTTTTGCATCTATCAATTGTACTGTTTTTGAATTTGCAACTAATTCATCAGAAAATTCAGCTTTTAAATAACTTAAAGCAACTTCTTCCCCTTCAATAATTCCATTTAATTCTATTAAGGAAGAATCTATAACAGTTGCTACTTTTTGTGCATCGTACTCTTTATCTGAAACGGAGAAAGTACCGGTTGCATTAATTGCTTTTGGAAAAATACTTGCTGTTGTAGTTGGAGCATCTACTAAATTAGGGGTATAGTTTTCAGCGTTTGCCCCAGCTAATGTTACAGATGTTAATGAAACAGTTTTTAATGCTCCTGGACTTTTTGAATCAAATTCAGCTTCGGTTTGCCCGATACTCACCTCGTCGCCATTTATAATTCCATTGATTGCTAAAGTGGACGAGCTTAGATTTGCAATCGTAGTTGCATCATACGATCGATCTGAAACGACAAAACTTCCTGTCAAAGTAAGTTCTTTTGCTGTTATTGTTGCACTTGTTGTTGGAGCATTTGCAAGATTAAGTGTATAATTTAAAGAGTCAGCACCATTTAAAACAATTTCATGAATGCTTACTTTTTTATCTACACCAATTTTTACATCTTCAAATTGTGCTGTTAACGACTCAATACCTATTTGTTCACCACTTACAATTCCGATTAAATCTAGTAGTGACAAATCATTTATTGTTGCATCTACAGTTCCATCATATTCTTTATTTGAAACGGTAAAACTTCCTTCTAAGCTTAATTCTTTGTGGAATATAGAAGCAGTAGTTGTAGGAGAAGCAGCCGTAGATAAAGAGTAGTTCAAGGCATCATCTCCAGATAATTCAGCTGATTGAATTGAAACTACTTTCGCATTTCCAGGAGTTTTTGTGTCAAACGTGACTAGTAAATTAGCCAAAGAGGCATCATCACCTGCTAATAATCCATTAACACTAATAAAATTACTTGTAATCGTAGCTACAATTGTTCCATCATACGATTTATCTGAAACAGAAAAATTCCCTGCTAGACTAACGGTTTTGGGGCTTATTGTGCCAAGAGTTTGAGGAGCATTGGTGATACTTAAGGAGTAATTTGTAGCATCAGTTCCAGTAAGAGTGGCATTCGTTAAATTGATTGTCTTAGCATTAGCTGCTGATTTGGATTCGAATTCTGCACTTAAATTAGCCAAACTAACATCATCTGCACCAACAACTCCATTTAAAACAAGTAAACTTATATCATTAAGCGAAGCAGAAGCTGTTCCGTCATATACTTTATCAGTAATGGTAAATGATCCGTCAATACTTAACTCTTTAGTTAAAATATTTGCACTTGTTGATGGTGCATTAGTATAGGATAATTGATAATTTCCAGCATCAGCTCCTAATAAAGACGCCGATATTATACTTACTGTTTTTGAATTTCCAACACTTATAGATTCAAATTCTGCCGATGAAACGGTTAATGAAACAGCATCACTCTCAACGAGTCCAACTAAACTCAAACCTGTTGAATTATTTAATTGTGCTGTTTTTGAACCATCATACATTTTATCAAATACGGTGAAAAATCCACTTATACTTAATTCTTTTCGATAAATCTCTGAGCTTGAACTTGGTGCACCCGTTAAATCTAAGGTATAATTCCCTGCATCAGCGCCGCTTAGACTAATTGACTTAATGGTAACTGATTTATTTTGACCAGGAAAAGCATCATCAAATTCAATGCTAATTGTCCCAAGTGAAACAACATCTCCTGCATTAACCCCAGAAAGTTGAAGATTATCGCTTACTCCTTCAGCTGATGTTGTTCCATCATAAACTTTCGGGTTTACTGCAAAACTCCCTATAACGGTTAAAATATCACCCGTTATTGATGCAGTTGTAGTTGGAGCCGTACTTAAATCTAATTTGTAATTTGCCGCATCAGTTCCATTTAATGCTCCAGAAACCAGACGTACTGTTTTATTCGAACCAATTTTTTTATCCTCAAATTTTGCGCTTAGTCCTGTAAAGTCAACATCTTCAGCGCCAACTATTCCATTTATGTTCAATAAAGCTGTATTAACAAGTGTTGCATTATCTGTACCATCATAACTTTTATTCGATACGGTAAAAGAACCTGATAGTGTAAGAGATTTTGTTAAAATGGTTCCTGTATTTGTTGGCGCAGCAACTAATGAAAGAGAGTAATTTTCTGCATCAACGCCATTTAACGTTACCGCAGTAATCGTAACTAATTTACCTGAACCCGGAGTTGCCGTTACAAAATTTGTTGTTATTGATGCAAATCCAACAACATCACCGGAAATAATTCCACTTAAACTGAGTGCATTAACAGATATAGATGCCGAAATATTTCCATCATATTCTTTATCACTTACTGTAAAACTTCCTGCTAAACTTATACTTTTTGCCGTTATTGTAGCAATTGATGTAGATGAACCCGTTAAATTTACCGTGTAATTAGCCGATTCACTCCCAGTTAAACTACTACTTGAAATTGAAACTTCTTTTCCAACTCCAACATTTTTTGAATTAAATGTGGCTTGAATTTGAAATATTTCGACATTATCGGCACCAAGAATGCCATTCAATTGTAATTGACTAAAATCAGTTACGGTTGCGGTAGTGAGTGCATCATATACTTTATTCGCAGTCGAAAAGCTACCACTTAAAGTCAATTCTTTTTGTGAAATTTCAGCCGTTGCAGTTGGGGCTCCAACGAGAGTTAGTGTATATCGGTCGGCATTGGCGCCTGTAAGTGATGCTGCAATTAATGTCGCTGACTTTAAATTTCCAGCATCTTTAGTTACAAATTGTGCCGATAATCCTGAAAGACTAACTTGATCACCACTAATAGTTCCTGACAAGGTTAATAAAGAACTATTTAAAATGGATGCGTCTTGTGTGCCATCATACGTTTTATTCACAACCGTAAAGCTTCCACTAATTGAAAGTTCTTTAAGCGTTATATCTGCTGTCGATTTGGGTGCAGTTGACAAATTAATCGAATAATTTGACCCATCAACACCAGCAAGAGTAACAGATGTAAGAGAAACTTGTTTTCCAACACCTGGCAATGAGGTATCAAATTGGGATTGAAGCGTACTCATTGTTGCATCGTCTCCAGAAACAACTCCATCTAGGCTTAACCCATTTACTAAAATGGTTGCCGTTCTGTTTCCGTCATACACTTTGTCAGATGCATCAAAGGTTCCGTTTAATGAAAGACTTTTAGCCGTAATTGCGGCGCTTCCTGTTGGTGCATTATTTAAAGTGAAGGTATAATTTGCCGCATCCGTTCCGGCTAAAACCATACTAATTAACGTAACAGTTTTATTGGTACCCACATTCTTATTATTGAAGGTGGAACTAGGTTGAGTTATAGTCACCTGATCTGATGATACTTTTCCAACTAATGTTAATGAAGCAACATTTGAAATTGTAGCTGCTGTTGTAGCATCGTATGTTTTATTTGAAATTTTAAGTGAACCACCAACCGTTAACTGTTTTTTAGAAATATCTGCCGTTGACAACGGGGCGCCAGTAATACTTACGGTGTAATTACCTGCATCATCACCTGATAAAAAAGCTTCTGTTAGTTGAACAGCTTTCCCATTTCCTGCTGTTTTATTGGAAAAAACTGCTTTTGGGCTAATTATAGAGACATTCTCATTATTTAAAACTCCAAATAAAGACAAATTTGAGAAATCAGAAATAGTTGCTGTTGTTAATCCATCATAGACTTTGTCGGCAACTGTATAGGTTCCTACTATGGTTAATTGCTTTGTGGTAATATTTGCCAACGCAATTGGAGATGTTGGAACTGTTAATATATAATTACCTGCATCATTTCCTGTAATTGTTGCTGTTTCAAGACTAACTGCTTTTCCTGTTCCAACCGAAGCATCCTCAAACCGAACTGATAAATTTGTAAGCGTTACCAAATCACTCCCTACTTTTCCTAAAAGACTTAAACCTGCACTATTAACTAGGCTTGCAGAAGTTGTTGCATCGTATTCCTTGTTTGAAACCGTAGCTGAACCTGTAATTTGTAGTTCTTTTTGCGAAATTGTAGCCGTTGATGTGGGTGCATTTGTGTAAGAAATACTATAAGACCCTGCATCTGATCCAGCTAAAGTAATCGATGATATTCGAACAATTTTACTCACGCCTACCGTTTTACTATCAAAAGCAAGAGTAACGGACGCTATACTTACTTGATCTCCATCTGAAACCCCATTTAATACTAAATTGTTTTGGTTTATACTCGCACTTGTAGTGCCATCATACGTTTTATTTAATACCGTATATGATCCACTGATGGTTATCTGCGCAGATGCCATACCGCAGAAACCAATTAATAGTAAAAAAAGTGCTGTAACTTTTTTAAACATGAATAAAACAATTATTGACGGTTTGCAAAGTGCTAATGGCTTGGTTCTTCTTAAGAATGTAAAATGTTATAAGTTTCTATTGCAAATGCAAGTATGTAAATAACTTATAACATTTAGTCTTGAAGGTAACTTCAACTATCCAAAGAACGTTCACCTGCAAATTACAGTTAATAAGCTTTACTAAACAAAATGCGTACCTTTTTCTTAACTTCTTCAATTCCCATGTGTTTCTTAAGCTTATTTTTCACTTTTTACACAGGAAAGTTGGGCAAATAATCTGCTTATTGGGAACTTACAAATATAAAACTACTCAATAATACTGTCTTTTTTAAGTAATCAGTTGACTTTTTCCTTTCAACTGTCGATTTATTCCATGTATTTACAACATCTTCCAAGAATTAACACCTTATCGATAAATGATAACAAAAATATTGCTTTTTCTTTGAACAATTTGCCAGTTGATGAAAGGATTTGGTTTATGCAACAAATTGATGCTCGAGCCAAATTAAGGCAAAAACTTCCTTCGTGGATTAAAAACGATGTTGTTTTCCCACCTTCTTTGAATTTAGAACAAAGCTCCTCTGAAATTACAGCAAAAGCTAAACTTGATTTACTCGAAGGACATTCCGTTTGGGATTTAACTGGAGGTTTCGGAGTCGATTCTACCATTTTTGCTCAAGCTCAATTTAAGGTCACTCATGTAGAACCAAATCTATCTTTGCAAGAACTATTCATTCACAATTGTTTCATTTTAGCTCCAAATGCTTCTGTTGAAACGGTTAATGCAAGTTGTGAACATTTTTTAAGTACTTTAACTGACCAATGCGTTGATTCAATTTATATCGATCCGTCTAGAAGAGATAAGACGAATCAAAAAGCAATTTTTTTAACCGACTATTCCCCAAATCTTTTTGATATTCTCCCAGATTTACTTAAAAGAGCTTCAGTTGTGTTGATTAAAGTTTCACCAATGCTCGATATTCACTATCTATTTCATACACTCCCTTCCATTGTTTCTATTTCAATTGTATCCGTAAAAAATGAATGTAAAGAAGTCCTTATCAAATTAAGTAAGGCGTTTAATGGCACTCCGATAATTTCAACCCTTAATTATTTGAATGAATTTGAGGTGCAGCGGTTTTCCTTTAGCTATCAAAATGAAAAAAAATATTCTGATTTAATTGATTTCGAAAACTTAGATAGTGCAACTCCTCATAATAAACCCTTGTTTTTATATGATGTAAATTCTTCAATTCACAAAGCACAAGCGTATGATTTGATAGAAGAAAAATTTAAGCTAACTGCAATTTCTCCCCAAACACACATTTTTTTATCTTCAAATTACATTGAAAACTTCCCTGGTCGATCATTTAAGATTATTAATGTACTGCCGTACAAAAAAAAGGCGCTAGATTCTGCACTTATTAAAGAAGGATTCAATATAGTGCCTCGCAATTTCATTGATTCTGAAGTTACTATTCGCAAGAAATTAGGAATTAAAAAAAACGGCACACATTTTCTGTATGCCGTTAGAAATAAAGAGGAGAAACCATTGCTTTTAATCGGTGAGCCTATACTAGGCTAGGCTAAAACCGATTCTTCAGCAGGTGTGTAAACTAATTCGGTATTTATATCTAGTTTTACTTCATCTTGAACAACTACACCGCCAACTTCGGTAATTCCATTCCATGTTAATCCAAATTCTTTACGGCTGATTTTTCCAGCAATTTCGAATCCTGCAACGTTAAAATTGCCACCAAAACCTTGAACAGTTCCGTTATAAACCACTTCTAAACTTACCGTTTTTGTAGTCCCACGAATAGTAAGATCTCCAATCAAAGTATAATTTTCATCTGATTTTTTTGTAAAGCTTACCGATTTGAATGTCATTTTGGGATGATTTTCAGCGTCAAAAAAGTCTGCAGATTTTAAATGTTCATCACGTTGAGCCTGATTGCTATTAATACTGTTGATATCGGCTTCAAATTCAACGTTTGCGCCATCAAATGAATCACCATTTGTAATTACTTTTCCTGAAAATGATTCGAAATGACCTGTAACTGTTGAAACAACCAAGTGTTTTACTTTGAATTTAATTTCTGAATGTGCGGTATCAAGATTCCAAGTTGCCATGGTAAAATAGTTTAAGTGTTTGGGATTACGTATCGATTTAATAAATCAATATTTAATAGTTTAATATTTAAATATATATAATTTAACATTAAACTATTAAAGATGCAAGTAGAAATTTTAATCCCAATTAAGGCAATAATGTCACTTTATGGTATCGAACGCCTTTGGAATCAGACCAAGCCCAATACCAAAGGCACCACGAAGTGAAATGTCGAAATCAAATTTTCTCTGATTCTAATTTTTTAAACACGAACTCCAGTGACTACAGCTCAAGGGAAAATTCCTTTTTGTTCATAAATAATGGCAATTTTATTAATTGCAGTAATAAATGAAGCGG
>CAZNTR010000015.1:0-36785 GCA_964575925.1 uncultured Chitinophagales bacterium | reverse complement strand
ACTTGTGTGAATAAATCCATCGCCATGAGTTCTTGGCATATTTGGGTTTATTTCAACAATGATTTTTTTTGCAGTCTGAACCGCAGCTAAACTAGAATCAACAGAAGTTCCTAAAGTGCAAAATCCGTGTTCATCAGGTGGAGAAACCATAATCATAGCTATATCGAGTTTAATAATTCCTTTTCTAAACAAAAGTGGAACTTCGCTAAGAAAAACAGGAATATAATCGGCGCGTCCTTCACTTACGGCTTTTCTGATATTTGCACCAACAAAAAAGGCCTTTGTTTTAAAACTCTTTTCGTAGCCTTCGTTAGTATAGGATGCGTCTCCTTCGGTATGTAAATGATAAATCGTTACGTTTTCTAATTCATTAGCACGCGCAACCATCGCTTTTATTAATTCTTGTGGTGCTGCGGCTACACTGTGAATATAAATGTGATCGCCTGATTTGATGTGTTTTACTGCGTCTGTAGCGTTACAATAGGTACTCATAATAAAAAGTCTAAATTTCTAGATGTCTAAAAATACAGACTAAATAGTCTTAAATGCAAGAAGCGCTTTTTCATTAGATCAAAAAAGTATAAGTGAATATTTGAACAAGTAAAAATGGCAAAAAATGAAAAAACTGCTTGCTATTTTCATCAGTAAACTTTACTATCAGAAATGAGACAAAACAGTCTGAATAGGTCGTTATCTTTAAAATTTTATCGATCTATTTTTTAATTTTAACGAATCTCTTACGGAGGTTTTTTATGGCTTATACAACTGACAAAATCCGCAACATAGTTCTTCTCGGTCATTCTGGAGCTGGGAAAACAACCCTGGCAGAAACCATGCTCTTCGAATCCGGGGTAATTAACAGAATGGGGAAAGTGGAAGATGGAACCACAGTTTCCGATTATCATGATATTGAAAAAACAAAAGTAAAATCTGTTTTTTCATCTGTTATGGCTTTAGATTGGCGCGATTATAGAATTAATTTAATCGATACTCCTGGAACACCTGATTATGTGGGAGAAGTTATTGGGGCACTTAGAGTTGCTACAACAACGGCTTATGTTATAGATGTCGAAAACGGTGTTGAAGTGGGTACGGATCGTTTATGGAATTTTACACTTAAATATAAAAAACCCTCTTTGTTTGTTGCTAATAAAGTAGATAAGGAAAATGCAGATTTTGATTCTGCTGTAGCGCAAATTCAAGAACATTTTGGACGAGAATCAGTCGTTGTACAATATCCAGTAAATCAGGGTTTAGGATTTGATACCATTATCGACGTGCTAAAAATGACGATGTATAAATTTCCTGCATCGGGTGGAAAACCAGAAAAATTGCCTATTCCTGCTTCAGAAAAAGAAAAAGCAGATAAGCTTCACAACGAGTTAATCGAAACGATTGCCGAAAACGATGAAACCTTAATGGATTTATATTTCGAAAAAGGCAGTCTTGATGAAGATGAAATGCGTAAGGGCTTAAAAATTGCGATGATCCGACATCAATTATTTCCCATTTTTTGTGTTTCAGCAGCTAGAAATATGGGAACAGGTCGTTTGATGGGTTTTATTGATAATGTAACTCCGAATCCAATCGAAGCCGAAGGTCCAAAATTAGAAGACAATATCATTTTAATCCCAAATCCAAACGAGAAACCAATAATCTTCTTGTTTAAAGATCACATGGAGCAACATGTTGGCGACTTATTATACTTTAAAGTGTATTCTGGAACCATCAAATCAGGTATGGATTTGGTGAATCACAGTACTGGAAATACAAGTCGTGTTGCCAACATTTTTACAACAATTGGTGGAAAACGATCTGAAGTACAGGAATTAAATACGGGCGATATCGGCGCAGTTGTAAAATTGAAAGATGCAAAGATTAGTGATACGCTTCATGATAAATCATTAAATCTGTCTATAAAACCTATTCGTTTTCCTGAACCTGTCCTAAGTATGGCTATTCGTCCACAAAAATCGGGTGATGAAGAGAAATTGATGACGGCTTTGTTACAAGTGCACCATGAAGATCCTTCTGTTTTGGTTGAAAACAGTTCAGAATTACATCAAATGATAGTTCATACACAAGGAGAAGAACATTTAAGTGTTGTAAAATACGATATTGAAGAACGATTTAAAGTTCCTGTTGAATTTTACGAACCTTCTATTCCTTATCGTGAAACCATCACAAAATCAGTTCGTTCGAATCACAAGCACAAAAAACAATCTGGCGGAGCAGGGCAATACGGAGAAGTTCATTTCTTAGTAGAACCTTGGTACGAAGGCAAGCCAAAACCTGATGGGTTGAATGTGCGTGATGTTCAAGAAATCGATTTGAAATGGGGCGGAAAACTTATTTTCCAAAACTGTATTGTAGGTGGCGTAATCGATACTCGTTTTATGCCAGCTATTCTTAAAGGAATTATGGATAAAATGGAAAACGGTCCACTTGTTGGAGGTTATGTTCGCGATGTACGTGTTTCTGTTTATGATGGAAGTATGCACCCCGTTGATTCTAATGATGCTGCCTTCAAGATGGCGGCTATTAAAGCATTCAAAGATGGTTTTTTGAATGCAGGACCTCAGTTATTGGAGCCTTTGTATGATGTAGAAATACTTGTGCCACAAGATTATATGGGTGATGTATTCTCCGATTTAAATTCAAGAAGAGCTCAAGTATTAGGAATGGAACCTTCTGGCGCCTTTCAAAAAATTATAGCAAAAATCCCCTTAGCTGAAATCCATAAATATTCTACATTTTTGAAATCTGCTTCTCAAGGCCAAGCAAGCTTTACTAAGAAGTTTGCAGGTTATACCAATGTACCGTTCGATTTACAACAAAAAATTGCCAAATTGATGGTTCAAGATGCAGATGAATCGTGAATTAATAGTGCTAATAAATTAAAATTTGAAAATAGCTTTTGCTAAATACGATTTTTCTATCCCAAAAAAAGCACAAATTTTGACAATTTGTGCTTTTTTTATGTATAATTTAGAAAGTGTCAAAAAATGTCACCTTAAGTCTGGAAAAATGATTGGTTATGATATAAATGATTTATGTATCTTTACTCTATAAATTTTTAGAGTCAAAGTGCCGTTATTTGAATAGAAAAGCGGTTACATAAACTTGGCTTGATTAAAATAAATTAAAAAGTTTTAAACCAATCCCAACTAAATGGCACGCGAAGAAATGGTAATGCCCAAAATGGGCGAGTCAATTATGGAAGGAACCGTAATTGAATGGAAGAAAAAAGTCGGAGATACCGTAGAATTAGATGAAACAGTTCTTGAGATTGCTACTGATAAAGTAGATTCAGAAGTACCCGCTCCAATAGCAGGTATTTTAGTAGAAATTTTGGCTCAAGAAGGCGACACCATCGAAGTTGGTAAACCTATTGCGATAATTGATACAGAAGCAAGTGCCGGAGTGGTTACTAGCGCTTCTGCGGTTGAGGTTAGGCAAGAAAAAATGGAGGAAATTACCCCACCCCCACCAACAACTCCTGAGTCTCCTGTAGTTGAAATAGAAACTACTGCGGTTCAAGGCGATACAGAACCTCAAAAAGTAAGCGCTGACGGCAGATTCTTTTCTCCACTAGTTCGTGCAATAGCAAAAGAAGAGGGATTATCTCAAGAAGAATTAGATATCATTCCTGGAACGGGCGCTCAGGGGCGTGTTACTAAGAATGATGTGCTTTCTTATGTTGAAGCCAAAAAAGCAATCCCCAAATCAGGCTTGTCGAAACCAGCACCTGCACCAGCGCCCTCGAGATCTTCTACTAATTCGATTTCTGCTGGTGAATTAACGATTTCTGCTCCAACTCAACAAATTGAAGTCATTAAAATGGATCGTATGCGCAAACTGATTGCAGAGCACATGGTTCGTTCAAAATCAACATCTGCGCACGTTACAACATTTAATGAAGTAGATGTGACTCGTTTGGTTCAATACCGCGAGAAACACAAAGTCGATTTCAAAAAGAAAAATGGATTTAGCCTAACTTACACGCCGTTTTTTGTTGAAGCAACATTGCAAGCTTTACGCGAGTTCCCATTAATAAACAGCTCTGTTGATGGGGAAAATATTATTGTGAAACGCACGATCAATTACGGTATCGCTGTTGCACTTGGTGAAGCTGGAATTGGTGGTCTTATTGTTCCTGTTATCAAAAATGCAGGCGAAATGAATCTGTTTGGATTGTCTAAAGCCGTTAATGAATTAGCTAAAAAGGCAAGAACCAAAAATTTATCACCAGACGATTTAGTAGGTGGAACATTCACATTAACCAATTATGGTTCAGTTGGAAACCTAATGGGAACTCCAATTATTAACCAGCCACAGGTTGCCATTTTTGGAACAGGTGCTATTACCAAACGTGCAGTTGTTATTGAACAAGCAGAAGGCGATGTAATTGCAATCAGACACATGGTTTATCTCTCTATGAGTTATGACCACAGAATTATTGACGGTGCTATGGGTGGAGCCTTCTTGCAACGTGTTAAAGACTTGCTCGAAAACTTCGACTCAAACCGAAACATTTGACAAAACAATCGGATAAGTTTCCTTATCCATTGACAAAAGCCCGAAGCGATGGTGTTGAAAGACCATCGCTTTTTTTTATCTTTTCAATCACGTTTTGGAGTAATTTCAGATTTATCTAAACTTAACTTCAAAATGAATTTCGATCATTTAACATCATTTGAATTGAAAACTAAAAATCAATTCAATGGTATTTTTTAAGCACAATCTCGCTTGTTGCACCTTTATGAGACAAACCTGATTGTAACTAACAGTTGTAGATTACAAACTATGCATGTTTTTCAGACCAAAAAGGAAGTCATAAACTGGGTAAATTCCAGAAAAAAAGAGGATAAGACGATTGGCTTTGTTCCAACAATGGGCGCATTGCATTCAGGTCATAAGAGCTTAATGAAGCTAGCTCAATCTCATTGTGATGAAATTATTGTATCCATATTTGTAAACCCTACACAATTTGGCCCAAATGAAGACTTTAATCGTTATCCACGAACTTTAGAAGCAGATTGTATGCTAGCAAAAGAAGCGGGAGTTCATGCGGTTTTTGCTCCATCAGCTGAGGAAATATATGGTCATTCCCATTCAAAAATTACGTTTTCAATTAATGGATTGAATACTCATTTATGTGGAAAAACAAGATCTGGCCATTTTGAAGGAGTTTTGTTAGTTGTGAATAAATTACTTAATGTGGTTCAGCCTCATAATGCTTTTTTTGGAAAAAAAGATATTCAGCAATGTATCATTCTGCAATCGATGGTTAAAACCTTAGATATTCCTGTTGAATTAGTTTTAGCTGAAACCGTACGTGAGCAAGATGGTTTGGCATTGAGTTCAAGAAACAGGTATTTGTCAAGTTCAGACAGAGAAAAAGCTCCTTTAATTTATAAAACCTTGAAAGCCTCAAAGAGTTCAATTCTAAACCGTTTATCTGTTTCTAAGGTAATCACCAATGCAATAAATTTACTTAAAGAAAAAGATTTTTTAATTGATTATATTGAACTTGTAAATGAATCTGATCTTGAGCCAGTTTCTGAAATAATTGTCGGAAAATCGTATATTTTAGCTTGTGCCGTTTATTTAGGTACAACAAGACTCATCGATAATATTCTTTTCAAAGCTTAATTGAAGATAGATTAGTATGCTAATAACCATGTTTAAGTCAAAGTTGCATCAAATTGTTGTAACAGAAGCCAATTTATTTTATGAAGGTAGTATAACGATTGACGAAGATTTGCTAGAAATGGCAGAGTTGTTACCTTATGAGAAAGTCCAAATTGTGAATATAAATAATGGAGAACGATTCGAAACTTATACTATTCCTGGCCCAAGAGGAAGTAGAATTTGTTGCTTAAATGGACCAGCTGCCCGAAAAGTTCAAGTTCAAGACAGAGTTATCGTAATTTCTTATGCTGATATGTCACTAGAAGAGGCAAAAAAACACAAGCCTAAAGTTGTTGTTTTAAATAAGCATAACGAACCGATTGATGTAATGAACTATTCGGTTTATGCTACTGAGATTATTCCAGATTAGGTTTAACTTTAAACTGAGTTAAGATTGAGAGACAAATCTAATAGCGATAGTTAATTAAATTAGCTCCTTTTGCCTGAAATCTTTTCCTAATTGTAAGTGATAAATTGTTAGTACTATTTAAGTTTAGTGCTCATATAAAATCCATCTCTAAATAAAACGATTGTGTTACCAAGTAGAACGCCAAGTAAATCATTTTCTGATCTTGTTGAAATAGTAGAAATTTTACGCACTGAATGTCCTTGGGATCGTGAACAATCTCATGAATCCTTGAAAGACTTAATGGTGGAAGAACTTTATGAAGCCATCGATGCCATTGATAAAAAAGATTTTACTGAACTAAAAAAAGAACTTGGAGATTTATTATTGCATGTCGTTTTTCATGCAGTTATGGCCAATGAAGAAAATCATTTTAAAATGGAAGATGTCATTTGGGGTATTCAGGATAAATTAATTCATCGTCATCCTCATGTTTTTGAAGCTTTAAAAGTTTCAGGAACGGCAGAAGTGCTAAAAAACTGGGAACAGATAAAAATGAAAGAGGGCGGTCGAAAATCTGTGTTAGAAGGTGTTCCCAGTCAACTTCCTGGGTTATTAAGAGCGCAGAGAATGCAAGAAAAAGCTTCAGGAGTTGGTTTTGATTGGGGTAATTTTCAAGATTGTTGGCTAAAAGTTGAAGAAGAATTAGGGGAATTTAAAGAGACCATTCAAGGAAAATCTCAAGATGAACGAAATAAAGAATTTGGCGATTTACTATTTGCCATTGTAAATTCAGGTAGGCATCTAAATATTAATGCCGAAGATGCACTGCGATTAACCAATAATAAGTTTAAGTCACGCTTTGAGCATATTGAAAAACGTGTTTCAGAACAGGGGAAACAAATGAATGATTATAACTTACAGCAGTTGGATTTGTTTTGGGATGAAGCTAAAGCATTAGAAAAGCAAAATGCACTTTAGCACGGCAACAGGTTATTAAATGCTGTTTTAGCTGATTTAATAAATTCTTGCTCTTATAATTACTTTTCATTCAGGATTAATATTTGACAGTCTATAAAATGACTCATATAAACGGAAATTTTCACTCCAATTAGTACTTAATCTATAACTTAGAAATCGGTTTGATAATTAAATCGTATCAAACGATAATGAATCTCAAATCAACTATTTATCATAACTCAAGTTTCGGACTTTGACATTTTGTAAAGTGAATGATTTTGTTAACAATTATATGTAGCATAATTAATGAAAACAAGAGCTTATTCGCATCTTATTGAGCTTAGTTCATATCTATTATTTGGTCCCTTAGGTTTAATAAAGCGCTTTGGGAAGGTTTTTGCTAGTAAGAAAGGACTTAAAAAAGGGCACCGTTTACCGATTGATATAGGCGCATAATTACTCGTCTAAGTAAGACTTATAGCATGATTTTATCCTGTATCATGCTGAGCTTCGAAGCAGCATCTCAGCCTAAGAACCTCTATCTATTCAAAAAAAAGTGATTGTTGCGTAAAAAGATATTGGACAAAGATCGTACTTTGTGGTTCTTCGAATCGCGTTTGGGCACGGAATGACCGTTTTGTTGCGAAAACCACTGCCTTTTTTTAGAGAAACGAAGTCTGAACGTTTAGATCATAAATTATAATCAGGTGATATTCTAGTAGTTTTAATTGTTCTTATTGAGATGATGATTCTTATCTTACTCAACTCAGTTGAATCTGATGTATCGTAAGATGAACTGAGCAAAAAAAAATTCCCATTTTTAATGAAATTTGATTTTAATAAACTCGTAAGTCTTTTATTTAACCTAACGATAGGATTTTTTTCCTTGTTTTTTCTTTACGAAATGGCAAGTCATCTCTTATTGGATGTTCCACTAAATGCGTATGAGCCAGAGGTTATCATGGATTCTTGGGCAGTTTCTCAAGGAAAAGAGTTATATCCTTTACGTACAGTTGGTCCTATTGCAGGTTTATACGCACCACTCTTTAATATTGTGGTTGCGCTATTTTTTCAAGTTTTTCCGAATACATTGTTAACAGCTCGCTTAATTAGTATTCTGTCATTAATTATATCAGGCTGGTTGATTTCAAAGTCAATCAAAAACCTGCCATTTGCTGGAATTATTGGTTTGTTTTCAATTCTAATTTGGCATTCAAACTTGCTAAATTTTGACATGCATGCCAAGCCTGATAGCTTTTCTGTTCTACTAGGAATGGCATCAGCTTTTGCTGTTATTCAAAAAAAAATATATCAGAGAATAATTATTTCGGCACTTATAGCTTCTTTTGCACTTGCTGCTAAACAATCTATGGCTTTTGTTCCTGTTGGAATTGGATTAGCTTTTTTAGTTCAAAAAGAATGGAAAAATACGCTAGTTTTCAGTCTTGCTTTTTTAAGTAGTACAGTGCTGTTGTGGTTTGTTTTAGGTAAAACTATGGGACCTGATCTGTGGTTTTATGTTTTTATTCAGCCAGGATCGTTTAAGATGAATTGGGCTGCGTTGCTTATTAATTTTTGGTACATACAATATTCCCTTTTTTGGCTTGCCTCTCTTGTATTGATTCCAATAGTTGTTAAACAAAAAAGGGTTGATTGGGAAATTAAGGTCATCTTTTGTATAAGTCTGTTTGCACTTCCTGCATGTGTGTTAACAGTTTCAAAAGGTGGTGGAATGGTAAATGCCTATCAAGCATTTTATTACTTTTCTACTTGGTTGTGTATTCTTCTTTTTGATAAACAATGGAATGTGGGTTTGAACTTGAAACACATAGTAGATAAGTATCCAAGTCAAGTACAATGGGGTTTAAGTATCATTTTATTCATCAGTGTTCATCCCAATTTCCCTTCCATTATTTTATCTGTTCCTCAAAGAATAGAAATGCATAAACAGTATTCGACTTTAGTTGATGATATTCAATCTAGTGGAGGCACAGTTTATGCGCCAATGGATAATTATGTTACGTTAAAAGCTGGAAAGCCCATTCGTTGGAGTTATAAATGGCAAGTTGAAACACGCTTAAGTAAAGAAATTAACCCCGGAAAAAATCATACTTCTATAGCTCTTGAATCAGATTTAGTGGTTACCGTTCTGAATGAATCTTGGACTTCGGATACAAAACTTGAAGCTAGTTTGGCGAAAAATGGGTTCAAAAAAATAAAGTCTTATTCTTTAAATTTGGGACAGGAATATAATCTTTGGAAGAAAAATTAGAATCACTTTTAAGATTATTTTTAGAATCATTATAGAGTTGACTTTGAAAAGCCGCTTATGGCGGTTTACACCCTTCTAAATCCTGTGAATTTGCTGAAAATTTAATATAAAACTACTTTTAGGAGTAAACTTAACATTCAAATTCAAGAAACTACGAAGTTATTTTACATAATTATATTCAAGTTTATCATTAAAGGGCTGAAAATTCAGATAACGTTTAAGAGTGATTATTCATTGATTCCTCTGAGAATTAAGGTCTAATTTCGATTCAAAGTTAAAATTCAAATTTAACGTACAGTTTTTCATGACACATGGATTTTATACTGTGTTGCCTGTCACTTTTTAAGAGCTAATCGAAATTTTAAAGCTCCCAAAAACTAAATTCTTACTCGTAGCGTAAGCTTTCAATAGGATCTAATCGTGCTGCTTTAATTGCAGGGAAAACGCCAAATAACAAGCCAACAAAGGTTAATCCAATAATTCCCCCAACTGCTGCACCCCAAGGAAATACTATTTGTGATTCCATTACAATGGCAAGAATGTTCCCAACAAGAACACCAACAATAAGTCCAATAAAACCTCCAATTTGACAAATAAAAACAGCTTCTGTTAAAAATTGTCTAGTAATAGCAGATTTTGTTGCTCCAATTGCTTTACGAATTCCAATTTCTTTCGTGCGTTCTGTAACAGATACTAACATAATGTTCATTACTCCAATGCCAGCTCCTAATAGAGCAATTCCACCAACTACAAAACCAAAGATGTATAAATAGCTTGTAAAGTTTTCAAAAACACCTTTCAATGAATTATTCGAGTTGATTTCAAAATCATTTTTTTTATCTGGTTCAACTTTACGAATTGTTCTCATTAATCCAATTAATTCATCCATGGTTTCTGGGATTAAGGTCATATTAGGAGCAGAAACTTGTATAAGAATATCTCTATCACCACCGCCATAAACTTGAATACCAGTAGTGTAAGGAATTACGATAAGATCATCCATTGTTTGACCCAATGTGGTTCCTTTAGCTTTTAAGATCGCAATTACAGAATAGGTTTGCCCATCAATTTGAATTGTTTTTCCAACCGAATTTACATTTTTAAAAAGGACTTTTCGAATATCTTCACCAATAATGGCGACTTTACGCGCATATTGAATATCATCGGGTAAAAAATTTCTTCCTTCTTCAATTTCATAGGAATTGTTGTTTAAAAAATATTCGTTTGATCCTCGAACTTTCATGTTTGGCTCCGTTTTTTTGTCTTCAAACAAAATTTCTGTCCAATTAAAAGTTTTCCAAGGTGAAATGGTACGAGCTAAGCGCGCGCGTTCGGTTAAAGCTTCGTAATCATCAAACGTTATGTTTTTGCGATTTCTATACTCATCGGAATTGCCAACTCTAATATTAGGGTATTTTGCAACAGTTAAAACACTTCCCCCCATTACATTCAAGGTATTATTAAAATAAGTGTCAAGAACGTTTACAGCGGTAACGGATGCTATTATGGCAAAAACACCAACAACGATGGCCAGCATTGTTAGAAGGGTTCGCAGTTTATTTTCTCTTAGAGCAGAGAATGACATTAAAAATATTTCAAAATAATTCATTAAAAATCAGGATAAAGTGTTTGAACTGTAAAGTCTGATGATTTTATAAATAAAAGAGTTTGTTTATTCATATCGAAGTGATGAAATCGGATCCGATTTTGCTGCTTTTCGAGCGGGGAAATATCCGAATCCAACTCCTACAATTGTGGTAATAATTAAGGCTTGAAGTACGGTCGTCCAATCCATGTAAGCCACAAAGACTTTATTAATTGCAATGGACGCTAGTAAGGAGAATAAAATTCCAATTACGCCGCCTAGACCACAAACGGTAATGGCTTCAACTAAAAATTGAAGTAAAATTTCCCAACTTTTAGCTCCGATAGCTTTCCGAATACCAATTTCTTTTGTTCGCTCTTTAACTGAGACAAACATGATATTCATAACGCCAATTCCACCCACAAATAATGACAAACCTGTTAAGAATATACCAATTGCATAAATTGCGCCTGTCATGGTTTTGTATTGCTGTTCAAATAGTTCCAATTTGTTTACTGCAAAATTATTTTCTGCAAGTGGATCTAGTTTTCTTATTCTGCGCATTATACCTTCAATTTCGAACTGTCCTTCTCTTAAAGCGTCTTCGTTAGGAAATTTCACAGCTATTTGAACACCACGTCGAGCTCCAAAAAACTTTTCATACGTACTAAATGGGGTAAGAATCTGATTATCAAAACTTTCAAGACCTAAAAAATTTCCTTGTTTTGCAAGAACGCCAACTACTAAAAAAGTTTGTCCACCGAAACGAATGTGCTTTTCTAATGGATATTGATTTGGAAAAAGTTGTTCAGCCACATCTGAACCAATTACACATACATTTCTCAACAAACGATCTTCTTCATCTGTGAAAAAGCGTCCATCACTGATATCAACATCAGAAGTTTGTGTGTAAGAAATAGTGGTTCCTTGAATGTAAACCCCATTAATATACTTTTCCTCAAAGCGAACTTTTTCTTGTCTGCCAACAGTTGCTGAAGCCGCCGAAGCATATCTTGACAATTCTACAATTTGCTCTGCATATTCTCGTTTCATTTCAGGGCGATTGATGTATAACCACCACTTGTAACTTGGGCTAAAACTCCAAGGCCATTTTTCTACATAAACAACATTCTGACCAAGCATTTTCATGCTATTTGAGAAACCACGATCAATTCCATCAATTACAGTCGACATCGTTGTTACTGATACAATTCCGATAACAATACCAAACATGGTTAAAATGGATCGCATTTTATTTTGAAAAATAGCAAGAAAGGCAAGTTTAGAACCTTCCCATAAACTGAAGATAAGGCGCATGTATTTTTGGGTTTAAGTGCAAGGCAAGGTACGGTTTCGAATGGCTTAAGTTTCGGTTAATCTAACCATTCTCTAAGACTATTTTTTTCAATAACAGAATAAGGAGCTTCAGGATAGGCTTTTGCAAATGCACCCGGAATTTTTGCTTTTTTTTGAGTCCATTTCATTTCAAATGCAGCTAATTCTCCATTAGTTTCTTCTATCAAATCAATTTCTTGTTGATCATACGTTCTCCAAAAAAAGTGATTAGCTTCGTTCTGTTTGTATCGGCTTTTTTTTATTCGTTCACTTATGCAATAGTTTTCCCACAATGAACCTATATCTTTTCGAATTGAAACAGGATTAAATTCATTTACAATTGCATTTCGAATGCCATTATCCCAAAAATACCATTTGCTACTTTTGGTTACTTCTTTTCGCAAATTTCCTGAATAACCACCTAATTGAAAGAGCACATAACCTTCTCTTAGGATGTGTAAATAACGCTCAACCGTATTTTTACTCATACCTAATTGTTTTCCTAATTCGTCGTATGAAAGCTCATTTCCTACTTGGTAGGCAACTAGTTTCAATAAATCAAGGAGTTTTTTGTTATTTCTAAGTCCATCAAAAGCTAAAATGTCTCTTAAAAGATAACTTGTAACCATTTCTTTCAGATAATTGCGCTTTTCCAGTTCAGAATTCATAGTAAATAACTCAGGATAAGAGCCTAAAACTAGTCTTTCGTCTAATTGTTGTTTTAATTCAAGTGTATCGAACTGAGTTTGTAATTCCATCCACGACATTGGAAATAATTCTTTTTTAACATAACGACCGGTTAATGGTTCTCCTGATTGATTGAGGAGATTAAATGAAGAAGAGCCGGAAGCAATTAAAGGAGTGCTTGGGAATTCATCAATCATTAATTTGAGAATTAAACCAATTTCTTTAATGGATTGGGCTTCATCGATTACAACAAGATCTTTTCCCTCAAAAAGTGATTTATAGTTCGCTATTCTTCGATCAGAAAGTATTTCTTTTATATCAGTATCTTCTGCATTTAACAGAAGTGGATTTTTTTTTTCAGAAGCAAGTTTTTTTAAAAGTATTGTTTTTCCAACTCGTCTTGCACCAGTTAATAATACAACTTTTCCTTTTCCAAGTACTTGCTTGAGTTCAGATTCGATATATCTATTCAGTAATTGTGTCATTGTTGTATTGAAAAATGTTAATTCAGTCATTATACTGACTCAATTTATATTAATTCAGTCAGTATAATGACTGAATTAATATAAAAAAATACGCTAAAAAGAATTAATTTCATTTCTGAAAAATGAGATTTTTGCAAAAAAATAAACTTCAAAATGTAAATTCAGTCAGTATACTGACTCATTTACTAGTAATTCAGTCATTATGCTGACTGAATTACTGTTTTGTGAATTAGTGAAAAATCCGTAATCTTCTAAAAATTAGATTATATTTATCAAGAAACAGTATGAAATTAGACGTATTAGCACTTGCAGCACACCCTGATGACACCGAATTAAATTGTGCTGGAACTTTAGCCGTTTTGGTTCAACAAGGGAAAACAGTTGGAGTGGTAGATTTAACACAAGGTGAAATGGGAACAAGAGGAACTGCAGAATTACGTTTAATTGAAGCTAAGAATGCTGCAGAAATTCTAGGATTAATTGTTCGCGAAAACTTGAAATTAAAGGATACTTTTTTAGAAAATACAAGAGAGCATCAACTTGAGATTATTAAACAAATTCGACATTATCGCCCAGATGTTTGTTTTATCACGGCTCCACAAGACAGACACCCTGATCATGGGAAAGCTCACAATTTATTAAAAGATGCTTTGTTTTATAGTGGGTTACGCAAAATTGAGACGGAATGGGAAGGCGAAAAACAAGAAGCGTGGAGACCTTTACATGTGTTTGCCTATATGCAAGATTCTCCTTTTGAACCTGATACCATTTTTGATATTAGTTCAACTCAAGATCTCAAAGAAAAAGCAATTTTAGCGTTTTCATCTCAATTTAATGCAGATAAAGACACAAAAGAACCTCAGACTTATATTTCAGGATCTGATTTTTTTGAAGCCATTCGTTCAAGAGCAAGAGTGTTAGGTCACAGAATTGGTGTTGAATATGGAGAAGGATTTCTATACTTAAATGGTCCAATTCCCATGAAATCGTTGGATTCGTTTTTAGAATTTCAGCCAAAAAGATAATCTCGCTAATAAAACTTACATCCATCAATAGAAATTTTTTCGTTGAGCGAACTTTAAAAAAATGTTTTCAAAATAAGAATCGTAGATTACACTCTTTTTGTAAAGAAGCAACCGATGCAACATCGGCTTGTTGTTATGGCTAATTGTAAATGAATTGAATAAATCAACAAAGTTGAGCCATAAGGAAAGTAAAATTAAATTATATGAGTTTTTTCTATAAAGTAGCTTTAGGCAAGACAGGTGGCGAATTAGCAGACCTACTAAGGGTGTAAACCGAGAGAATCGATTTATCTTTGTGGACTCATTATATAAACACATGATCACAAAGATGTTGTTTAAAAAATACGATTTAGGGTAAGAGTGTATTAGAAAAAAATAGAGGGATAAATAGAATAGAATGAATGGCTTAGAGTTGAGAGTATGTTACTAGTAAATAGGACCGGTAGTAAAAATGGAACGCATACAAACTAGTAAACAAAAAATTAAATCAAATGATTAAATCTATTGATTTAGTATTTTGATTTATGTATAATTGAAAGAGTTAAGCTTTGATATTATCATTTTGGCAAAAAAAGTAGTGATTTTTTAATGCAGAGTAGGTTTGCTAAATAGATTCGATTTTTTTTCAAGGCTTGGCTTTAAACTTAAAACTAGTTCTAAAATAGAATGTTAGAAAAAGAGCTTGATATCACAACCGAAGAAAAAATTAAACAAGCGGCTAAAATCGTTTTTCACAAAAAAGGATTTGCGGCAACGCGTACACGTGATATTGCGGAAGAAGCTGGAATAAATTTAGCTTTATTGAATTATTATTTCCGAAGTAAAGAAAAATTATTCGAACTGATTATGGAAGAATCATTGCGTGATTTTCTCTTATCGTTAACAGGAGTAATAAGCGATGAATCGACAAGTTTGCAAGAGAAAATTCCTCTTCTTGTTGATAGATATATTACAATGCTTATATCAAATCGGAATATGCCCATCTTTATTTTGAGCGAAATACATCAAAATCCAGAATTGTTGGTATCAAAATTTCAAATAAAAGAAATTATGATGAAATCAGCGTTTGTGCTGCAATTTCAAGATGCTGTGGCTACGGGTAAAATTGCGCAACTGAATGTTTTTCAATTTATTATGAATCTGATGGGATTAATCATTTTTCCATTTATGGTAGCGCCCATGTTAAAGCAAATTGGAGATTTACAAGAAGAGCAATTTGTAGCATTAATTATGGAACGCAAAAAATTAATTCCAATTTGGATTGAAGCAATTTTGAAAAAGACGTAGAGAGTCTTCAGGAAAAAATCAGTTTTTTGGAAAACTATTAATCAAATGATTAAAACAATATGTTAAGAAAAAGTATTCTTCTACTCTTGTCTATCGTAGGTTCTTGGCAAACAGGAAGGTCTCAAAACCTCACTTTGTATTCTGTTTTAACACAAGCAGAACGAAATTATCCTTTAATTAAGCAATATGACTTAACTAAAAAAGCAGAGCAATTTAGTTTGGATAACCTATCTCGAGGAATTTGGCCTCAACTAATGGTAGTTGGTCAAGCATCTTATCAATCGGATGTTACTCAACTTTCGATTCCAATTTCTGGTTTCTCAGCGCCAGAAATGAGCAAAGATCAATACCGTTTGTATGGAGAAATTAATCAGCCACTCACTGATATCATCACGAATAGCTACAAGAAAGAAGCAATTAAAGCTAATGCTGAAATTGAGAACCGAAAACTGGAAACAGATTTATATAGAGTTAAAGAGCGAGTTTTAAACTTGTATTTTGGTTTAATGTTGGTTGATAATCAGACCTCTCAATTATACATTTTGCGAAAAGATTTAGAAAACGCGCTAAAAACAACGAAAATTGCGGTGAAAAACGGAGTTGCCATTTCTGGAAGTGAAGATGTTTTAGAGGCTGAACTCATTCGTTTAGATCAAAAAATTATAGAAGGAAATGCGGCGTCAACAGCATTTAGACAAATGTTAGGTGCATTTATTCAAGAAGAATTAGAAAGTGATACAGCGTTAGAAATGCCTCAAGAAAGTGAATTAATAGGTGGGAAATTAAGACCTGAACTAATTCTATTTGATTCACAAAAAAGAGCGATTGATGCACAATCACAATCAATATCGTCAAAAACATATCCTCGATTTAGTTTGTTTTTGCAATCGGGAGTTGGGCGTCCTGCTTTAAATATGCTCGATAATGATTTTGCTTTGTATTATTTAGGTGGTCTTCGCTTGCAATGGAATATTTCTTCGTTTTACACACAATCAAAAGAGCAAAAAGTGTTAAACACACAAAAAGAGCTCGTTGATTTACAACGCGAAACCTTTTTATTCGGAAATCAATTGCAATTACTTCAACAAGAAACAGAAATTCAAAAATGGAAAAAACTGTTAGAATCAGATCAAAAACTTGTTGAATTACGCAAAAAAATAACGCTTACGTCAGCAGCGAAATTAGAAAATGGAACGATTACAAGTACAGAATACCTAACGCATGTAAATGCTGAAGAACAAGCTCGCAAAAATTTATCTTTACATGAAATTCAATCAATTATGGTCCAATATCAGAAAAAATTAACTACAGGAATGTAGCAAGAAGAACATAAATAATTAAGTAAAACGATTAGAAAACTAAAAAATATGAAATCGACACTAAGCATAATCCTATTATCTCTACTACTTTCAGCATGTAGTGCCACAACAGGCGATTGGTTCGCAACTGGCTCATTTGAAGCAGACGAAACGATTATTTCAGCTGAGTCAGCAGGTGTTTTAAAAGCATTTTCAGTTAACGAAGGGCAAGTTTTGAAAGCTGGAGAAATCGTTGGCTACACCGACAGCACTCAAATATGGTTAAAAAGACAACAAATTGGTGCACAAATTGAAGCCGTAATAAGTAGAAAACCGAATATTGGAACTCAGTTAGCCGCACTAAAAGAACAATTACGTACCGCTGAAAATGAGAAAAAGAGAATTGATAGACTGGTGGAATCTAACGCAGCTACAACAAAACAAGCAGATGATATAAATGCTCAAATAGCTGTAATAAAAAAGCAAATACAAGCTACACAATCATCACTAAAAATTTCAAGTAGTAGTTTAGATGCGGAAATTAATGTATTAAAAATTCAGGCTTTACAGTTAGATGATCAACTGTATAAATCTAAAATTGTAAATCCACTAAATGGAACCGTTTTAGTGAGTTATGCGGAAGCTTTTGAGATGACAGCACCAGGGAAACCCTTATATAAAATTGCTGATTTGAGTACCTTAAATCTTCGAATTTTCGTAAGCGCTGATCACTTAACGCAACTAAAACTGAATCAAAAAGTGACGGTTAGAACTGATAATGGAAGTGGTGGATTTAATCATTATGATGGCCAAATTAGCTGGATAAGTTCAAAAGCAGAGTTCACGCCAAAAACGATTCAAACAAAAGAAGAACGAACGAATAGAGTATATGCAGTAAAAGTCCGAGTTAAAAATGATGGTGCTTTAAAAATTGGTCAATATGGCGAATTAATCTTAGATGAAAAAACTAAGTAATAAATCAGAAAAGATTAATAATGATTGATGTTGAACTCCAAAATATTACCAAGACCTACGAAAAGGGCAAAGTTAAAGCCGTAAATAAGGTCTCGTTTTTAGTCGAAAGAGGTGAATTATTTGGCTTGATTGGCCCAGATGGAGCAGGAAAAACAAGCATTTTTAGAATGTTAACGACTGTATTACTACCAGATTCAGGTAAAGCAAATGTAAATGGTTTTGACATTGTTGAAGACTTTAAAGAGATAAGAAAACGAGTAGGTTATATGCCAGGTAAATTTTCATTATATCAAGATTTAAGCGTAGAGGAAAATTTAATTTTTTTTGCCACTTTATTTGATACCACAATTAAAGAAAATTATGATTTAATTAAGGATATCTATGTTCAGATAGAACCGTTTAAACACCGTAGAGCTGGAAAATTATCGGGTGGAATGAAACAAAAGTTAGCCTTATGCTGCGCTTTAATTCACCGACCGAAAGTATTATTTCTTGATGAACCCACAACGGGAGTGGATGCTGTATCTCGAAAAGAGTTTTGGGAAATGCTTAAACGTTTGAAAAATGAAGGCATAACTATCTTAGTATCAACGCCTTATATGGATGAAGCGTCTTTATGTGAACGAATTGCTTTAATTCAACACGGTGAAATATTGCAAGTCGATACCCCAGATAACATTGTTGAATCTTTTCCTGATGATTTGTACAAAATCAAATCAGGAAAAATGAGTCATTTATTGAAAAAATTAAGAATATCTGAGCATGTAAAAAGTGCCTTTGCGTTTGGTGAAAGTCATCATATCACACTGAATCATTCAACTGAAAATCTGCTTAAAGAGTTGAAAGAAAAGGGATATGAAGATATTGAAATGGAAAAAATCAGGCCGGAAATAGAAGACTGTTTTATTCAAATAACGCAAAAAAACGCAAATAAAGAGCTGATTTAACACTGAATGAAAAAGAGCGATATACAAAGCATTATTAGAACGAACAATTTAACCAAACAATTCGGAGATTTTTATGCCGTACATAACATCACATTTGATGTAAAAGTTGGCGAAATATTCGGATTTCTTGGAGCAAACGGCGCAGGTAAAACAACGGCAATGAGAATGTTATGTGGATTGTCTATTCCAAGTTTAGGAGAAGCTAAAATTGCAGGTTTTGATGTGTATAAACAGACCGAAGAAATCAAGAAAAATATTGGCTATATGAGTCAGAAATTCTCCTTGTATGAGGATTTAACGGTTTCAGAAAATATTGAGTTTTTCGGCGGTATTTATGGAATGAAACGATCTGTTATAACACAAAAACGAGCTGAATTACTGCAAAAATTAGGTTTAACTAGCGAAAAAAATAGCTTAGTTGGAAGTCTGCCATTAGGATGGAAGCAAAAATTGTCATTTTCTGTGGCAATTTTTCATCAACCTGCGATTGTTTTTTTAGATGAGCCGACTGGCGGTGTTGATCCTATAACAAGAAGACAGTTTTGGGATTTAATTTATGATGCCTCAGATAATGGAATAACGGTTTTTGTTACGACACACTATATGGATGAAGCAGAATATTGCAACAGAGTTTCCATGATGGTTGATGGTGAAATTAAAGCATTAGATTCTCCGGCAGCTTTAAAAAGAACCTATAATGCTGCATCGATGGATGAAGTTTTTTACGGTTTGGCAAGAAGTGCTAAACGATCAGGAGATTAATAAATACAGAAACTTATGAATCAATTTTTAACATTTGTTCAAAAAGAATTTTATCATGTATTTCGGGATAAAAAAAGTTTATTGATGCTTTTTGGCGTTCCGATTGCGCAAATTTTGCTTTTCGGTTTTGCCTTAACGAATGAAATTAAAAACTCATCGATTGCCATTTTTGATTTTTCAAATGATGAAATTTCTAGACAATTAGTTCAGAAAATATCGGAAAGTTCGTATTTCGAGGTTACTAATCTAACGATAAGCACAAATACACCAGAATTGGATATTGAACAGGTTTTTAAAAAGCAAGCAGCAAAAATTGCGCTTGTAATTCCACGAAATTTTGGTCATGAACTAATGCATCAAAACAAAGCACAAGTTCAAGTGATAGCGGATGCGTCAGACCCAAATACTGCAAATACCTTAGTTTTGTATGCCTCGAATAGCATCATGGATTTTCAAAAAGAACGTACTGGTATTAGTCGATTTCCCTACCAAATTACAACAGAAATGCGCATGTTATATAATCCTGAACTTAAAGGTGCTACGAACTTTGTTCCTGGAGTAATGGCTTTGGTTCTATCGCTAATTTGTGTGTTAATGACTTCCGTTTCCATAGTAAGAGAAAAAGAAAATGGAACAATGGAAATCCTTCTAGTTTCACCATTTAATCCACTTATGGTGGTTATTTCAAAAGCGGTTCCTTATTTCTTTTTATCACTTGTTAATTTAACCATGATTCTGATTTTAAGTGTTTATTTATTAGACATGCCCATGAATGGTAGTATATTTTTACTTTATTTTGAAAGTACTTTACTTATTCTAACTGCATTGTCAATGGGATTACTTATTTCAAATGTAACGGCATCACAACAATTAGCAATGATGATTTCTCTAATGGGAATGCTCTTACCTACGCTTCTGTTTTCAGGATTTATGTTTCCTTTAGAAAATATGCCAGAAGCACTACAGGTTTTTGCGAATATTGTACCTGCCAAATGGTATTATATTATTGTAAAAAATATCATGATTAAAGGGTTAGGAATAACTGCAATTTGGAAAGAAACGCTCATTTTAATAGGTATGACTTCTTTCTTTACATTTCTGAGTATCAAAAAATTTAATGTGAGATTAACATGAGCGTATTGCCATTTTTATTGAGAAAGGAATTCAAGCAAATTTTTCGCGATCATAACATGCTGAGAATGATTATTGTTATTCCGATTTTTCAATTAGTCATTTTACCTTTGGCTGCTGATTATGAGATTAAAAATATTTCATTAGCCATTGTTGACTCAGATCATTCAGACTATTCAAGAAAATTAGTCGAAAAAATAACGGCTTCAGGTTATTTCATTATTCCTGTGGCAGAAGAAAGTTACACACAAGCTTTTGAATACATTGAAAATGATATAGCGGATTTACTTTTAGAAATTCCAGCAAATTTTGAAAAAAATCTTGTGAAAGAGCAAAATGAATCTCTCTTTCTAGCTTTAAATGCAATAAATGGAGTGAAAGCAAATGTTGGAGGTTCCTACTTAGGTCAAATTATTGCAGATTTAAACCAAGAAATAAGGCAAGAATTAATTGCTGAAACAAGATTGTCGCCAATACCACAAATTGAGATAATGACTATGAATCGATTTAATCCAAATATGAATTATAATTTTTTTATGGTACCCGGAATTCTAGTTTTTTTAGTAACCATGGTTGGAACCTACATGACTTCCTTAAACATAGTTAAGGAAAAAGAAGTAGGAACGATTGAACAAATAAATGTAACTCCTGTGAAGAAAATGGAGTTTATTCTAGGGAAATTACTTCCGTTTTGGGTCATTGGTATTGTGGTTTTTAGTATAGGATTATTTCTGATTGCCCGATTAGTTTATGGCGTTGTTCCAGTCGGTAATATTGGAATACTTTATGCCTATTTATTTATTTATCTCATTGTTGTTTTGGGAATAGGATTGTTGATTTCGACCTATTCACATACTCAGCAACAAGCGATGTCATTAGCGTTTTTCTTTGTGATGATCTTTTTATTAATGAGCGGATTATTCACCTCTATTGATGCAATGCCAGCATGGGCCAAGGTTATAGCGTATTTAAATCCTGTTACTTATTTCATAGAAGTGATGAGATTAGTTGTTATGAAAGGAAGCGGATTTGCTGATTTAAAATGGCATTTTGGTATAATATCAATTTTTGCTCTGGTTATAAATGCATGGGCGATAATGAATTATAGAAAGACAAGTTAATTAAGTAAACACGATTTTTTAAAATGAGATTTCACGCAAAACAAAACTCGTTTTTTTAAGTAAGACAATTTATCAACCACAATTATATTTTTATCCAATCGAGACCATTATGAAAGAAGTTAGATTATTAATTCCGGATCAATCTTTAGAATCTGTGCAAACTTTATTGAGTCAATTAGGTTTAGCCATTTTAGAAAGCAACGATCAAAATTGGCATCGTCAAGTTTTATTAGATCGAATTCAGTCGGAAATTGAAGCGAATCTATCGAGTGCTGGACAGGAATATGCTTTAATGATGATAGGAAAAGAATATTAAGAATTTTAAACTTATGTGAACTCAAAAAAGTTGTTTTTAGCAAAATAATCGGCTATTTCAGTCTATCTTATTGGGTGAAAACCGATAATTTCTACTTTTGGGCGTGTGCTAAAAAATGCTTAATTGTCTGAAGTTGAGATTACAAGAAAATTGACTTTATAAGTACAAGCCGTTAATAATTATGAATTAATAGCAAAGAAATAAAGCAGTTTGATTTTGATTCATTATTAAAATGGAGTTTGTAGAATTCTTTGACTCAAAAAATAAAAAACGCAGAATAGCACAACGTAAAATCAATTCTCGTTTGAGAAAAAATAAAAAATATGAGTTCCCCTTTTTATACAATTATTCTTATTGAATTTAAATCGTTTTCATCAGTACCTTGTTTTAAAATAGATTTATAATTTAATTTATAGTATGTCTGACGATTTAAAGAAATTTGGAGTAGCGCCAGTATTTTTTACTGCAATCTCAACTATTTTGGGGGCTATTTTATTTTTGAGATTTGGGTATGCAGTTGGTTCAATTGGCTTTTGGGGTGTAATTGTAATTATTCTACTCGGTCATTTAGTTACGATTCCTACAGCCTTAGCTATTTCTGAAATTGCAACAAATAAACGAGTTGAAGGTGGAGGAGAATATTTCATCATTTCACGTTCATTTGGGCTTAATATTGGCGCAACGATTGGAATTGCACTCTTCCTATCTCAAGCTGTGAGTGTCGCTTTTTATGTAATTGCCTTTACCGAAGCATTTGATACCTTGTTTAGATACGTTTCTGAGGTTTACAATCTAAATCTTCCTAGGCAAGTTGTTAGTATTCCTGTAATGATTGGACTTTCGATACTAATTCTAAAACAAGGGGCAAATCTTGGTGTAAAAGCATTGTATGTTGTTTTAGTAATACTTGGTATTTCATTAGTCTTATTCTTTTTAGGATCGACGGAGTATTCTACTACAACCAGCTTTACTCTAGCCGATGCTGAATTCAGAAATATGGATCAGTTTTTTGTCATTTTTGCAGTTATTTTTCCTGCATTTACTGGAATGACAGCTGGTGTTGGATTATCTGGAGATTTGAAAAATCCATCAAAATCAATTCCTTTAGGAACTACTTCGGCAACCATTATTGGGATGATTATTTACTTTTTTATTAGTTTTAAATTGGCTTCGTCTGCATCTGTTGATGATTTGGTTAATAATCAATTTATAATGGGCGATATAGCTTTTTGGGGAATGTTATTTATTCCTTTAGGTTTGGCAGCATCAACTTTTTCATCTGCTTTAGGCTCCATTTTAGTAGCTCCAAGAACCTTACAAGCTTTAGCACTTGATGAATCTTTCCCTATTGATACAATGAACAAGTGGTTAAGCGCAGGTCGAGCAAAAGATAACGAGCCTGTTAATGCATCTTTGGTTACAAGTATCATAGCGCTTGTCTTTATCGCTGTTGGCGATGTGGACGTTGTTGCTCAAATCATCTCTATGTTTTTCATGGTAACCTATGGTTCTCTTTGTCTAATCTCATTTTTGCACCATTTTGGATCTTCACCATCCTATCGTCCATCGTTTAAATCGCAATGGTATATTTCACTTTTAGGTTTTTTGACTTCCGTTTGGGTGATGTTTAAAATCTCAGCGACGTATTCATTAATTGCGTTTTCTTTAATGACCATTCTTTATATTTATTTGAACATGATTCATAGTCAAAGAAAAGGGATATCATCGATTTTTACGAATGCTATATTTCAAATAAACAGAAGCTTACAACTGTATTTACAGAGAAAAAGAACCATTGAAGTTGATAATGAGTGGAGACCAAGTGCCATTTGTATTTCAAAAAATTCATTTAAACGTGATGCCGCTTTTCGTTTGTTGAATTGGATTTCCTATAAATATGGTTTTGGAACGTACTTACACCGTATTGAAGGTTATTATTCTCGCAAAACTCACGAGCAATCGATTTCTGAATTAGCAAAATTATTGCGAAATGTTGATGACAAAAATTACGTGTATATCGATACGATTATTTCTCCAAGTTATACTTCTGCCGTTGCTCAGGCTATTCAAATTCCTGGCATTGCAGGGATGGAAAATAATATGCTCATCTTTGAATATGATAAAGAAAATCCAGTTGAGCTCGACGATATCATCAGTAATTTCAATTTAGTAAATGCAGGTAACTTTGATATTTGTATTCTGGGCTCAAGTAGGAGACCCATTATTTTCAAAAATGGAATTCACATTTGGATTCGAACAACGGATGCGGAGAATGCTAACTTAATGATATTATTGAGTTTTATTATTCTTGGGCATCCCGATTGGAAGAATGGAAATATTAAAATATTTGATATTTGCCGTGAAGATGAATATGTAGATGTTCGAAAACAGATGGACGAATTATTAAAAAGTGGACGCTTACCAATCACAAATCAAAACATCGAAATATTGGTACAAAAAGATAATATGCCCATCAAAGAAATTATAAATACCTATTCTGCTGATGCAGCATTAACCATGATCGGAATTAATGAAGGCGGAATAAGAAGTCTAGCCGCAGATGTATTTACAGGCTATGATGATTTAGGTAATATCATATTTTTAAATTCTCATGATAAAAAAGTTATCGAATGATTTACTATACTTAAGCATGCTGAAAAAACTTCCTAAACCCATAAAATTAGTTCTTACTTGTATTATCTGTATAGGTCTCGTTTATTCAGTTGTTTTTTTCATTCAACTTATTAATAAATAAAGAAAGATAAAATCATGAAAAAAAATGTAGGTTCTATTGATAGAATTGTTCGAATAGTTTTAGCTATTGTGTTATCAGCACTGTATTTGATGAATATCATTACAGGAACGCTTGGAATTGTTTTAGTAGTTTTAGCTTTTGTTTTTGCGGCTACTAGTTTGGTTAGCTTTTGCCCCCTTTATGCTATGTTTGGCATGAGTACTTGCCCTGTAAAAGAAAAGAAATCATAGTTTTTCTTCAAATTAGAAAAAAGTTATTAAACCCTGTTCTGATGAAGTGAAAATGTGTGAATCAATCGTGTAATTTCATAAAATCAGGGCAGGATTTTTTTTGTAGTGAAGATTTCGGTCTGTGATTTAGTATCAAAATCTCGGTACTAAGAAGAATTAAATTCATGCTCTTCTCCCTCCTTAAAGATTTTCATTAAAAAAATAGGTTTTAGTAAGAGGGAGATTGAGAGGGTGGTCAAGTAAAAACAAATTCGCAAGTTTATTGTTTGATTACTCAAAAAGTGTATTTACAAAAAAATCGGCAATTATTGATTATTTGAAAGATTATTATCAGACAAATACGAATTGTTTTGAGACTGTTCAAATTTGGATATCGAATAACATTTCGGAGTTTTTGGGAATTATGGCAAAAAATCTAAATTCTCTTGAACTATTCTCTCTAAACAATAAGCTAAATTAGCAAAGCCGATTCTTGTTCGAAATTTTGAGGAAATCAGTAATCAAAAGATTCCTATTTTTTATTTTTATGATTAGAAATGTAAAGCAATTATGAAAAACTCCGAACATCGATTTATTCCTTATGCACACGATTCCTACTCAAGTTTTGAAATCCAAAAAAGAGCGAAAGAGTTTTACGAAGAATTAGATAAGCGTCGTTCCGTTCGTTTTTTTTCAGATGAAGCCATTCCTGATGGAGTTTTAGAAGACATTATTGCAACTGCAGGAACTGCGCCAAGTGGTGCACATAAACAGCCTTGGTTTTTTGCCTTAGTGAAAGACAAAGAAATAAAACATCAAATTCGTTTAGCCGCTGAAGAAGAAGAAAAAAAGAATTACGGAGAACGTTTTACAAAAGATTGGCTCAAAGATTTAGCTCCGTTCGGAACAGATTCAGTGAAAACCTATATTGATGTCGTTCCTGCTTTAATCGTTGTTTTTAAAGAGAGTTACAGAATGGTAGAAGGAGTTCAAAAGAAAAATTATTATGTGAATGAATCGGTTGGAATTGCAGCAGGAATGTTAATAGCCGCTATTCATCATGCAGGCTTAGCAACCCTAACTCATACTCCAAATCCCATGAAGTTCCTGAATGAAATTCTAAAAAGACCAGCAAACGAAACGCCCATTTTATTGATGCCAGTTGGTTATCCGTCTTCAGATTGTAAAGTTCCTGATATAAAAAGAAAAAGCTTGGACGAAATAATGAAAGTGTACTGAAACCTTTTCAACAAAAAAAACCTTGCTAATAAACCAAACATATAAGTTTTTTAAAAGTGATAGAAAAGGAAAGAGTAATTCCAATCTGAATTTTAGGGCTATTCTGCACGTTCTTCTTGTCATAGTTTTTATAGGTAGTACTCAGCAAAATGCTAAGTGCAAAGAACAAAAATCAACGGTGTTTTCTGAGACATTTACATTTGGGCTTGAATCAGGGCGAAATAGTATAACAGCAATTGAATATGATCAACTTGGATTTTTGTGGATTGGGACAAAAAATGGATTGATTAGAAATTATGGCAGTGGATTTGATCGATTCACATATTCTATTGTCGACTCAACAAGTATTCCTGATAATTTTATTAGAGATATGGAGTTATTGCATTCTGGAAACTTGCTCTTAATAACAGATAAAGGTGGTATTGGCATATTCGATACAAAGAAGTTTGTTTATAAGGCTATTAAAGATTCAAATGGGCTTGAATTATTAAAAGGAGTTCGGTCCTATCAAATTGAAATAAATAGTGGATCTACTTTTCTAATTGCTTCTGAAAACGGCTTGTTTCAATTTGATGAAAAAAATGACTTACTAAATAAATTTGAGGTCAACTCCACTGAAAGAGATAGGAGTGTAACCGCTGTAATGTCTGCCCAAAATGGCAAAATTTGGTGTGGAATTGAAAATGTAGGAATTGGAATAATTTCAGAAAATTCGATTCAATTTCTTGATTTTAGCAAGTATTCGAATTTTTTTGTTTGGGATATTCTTGAAACCGAATCAGATGTTTGGGTTGCTACTCAAGGTCATGGAATAATCAGAATAGAAAAAGAAACACTTGAATACTCGTTTTTAGCAAAAAAAAATAATCAATACCGAACAGATAGAGTCTTGACTTTAATTAAGTCGACTATTCTTCAGGATAAAATTATTGCAGGAACATGGGAAAACGGTCTTTTTTTAATAGACGAAACTTCCGGGACGATAGAGCCCTTAAAAACAATAGACAAATTAGTATTGAATGAAAACGAATTTTCTGTACTGACCCTTAAAGAAGACAAGGGTTACATTTGGGTGGGAAGTGAATCGAATGGTCTCATTCGTTTAAGTACATTACAAAATGGAATTAAACCAATAGTTATACAAGAAGCCGATTTTGAAAGTGTAACTATCAGAAAAGTAGTTCCAATTTCTGACTCGCTTTGGTTTTTGGGAAGTATATTGTCAGGGATACGGATTTATAATCCAAAAGAGAACCACCTTACTCTTCCCAAAGAATTAGCGTTTTTGAAAAAGGATAATTGTACAGACCTAGTTTATTTTAACAATCAACTTTGGATTGGGACTTTTTCTAAAGGTTTTTTTAGATGGGATTTAAAGACTAGAAAAGTTGAGGAAATAAGGATTTCTCATGATTCAGAAGCACTGTCCGTTATGGAAATTACGGTTGTGGAAAATCGCATTTTGGTTTCGATAAAAGACAAGGGTTTATATGTAGTTAATGAGCAGGAGAAATTGGAACCGTTTGGACTCATAGAAAGTAGAAAAGATGATTTTTTAAACTTTGTTCAAACATTTTATGTTCAGTCAGACAGTTTATTATGGCTTGGTTCGTATAAATCTGGAGTTAGAGTATATTCGCTAAAGGATAAAAAAAATGCTAATTGGTTAGAAAAAGATTTAAAAGTAAATGGCTATATCATTAATTCTATTAGAGCAGATAATACCGGACGGATTTGGATTGCAACGGCAAAAAATGGACTAACAATATTTGACACTATTAGTGGTAAAAATGAGTATTTATCTGAATCAAATGGATTGTTTGGGGATGCAATCGTTGATATTAATATTGATTCAACCGGTAAAGTCTGGATTTTTGGCGAAAAAGGTATTGGGATTTATGAGCCTGCTTTTGGATTGAAAAAAGTGTTACGGAAAAATCAAGATATTCCATTTGATGATTTTTATCGAAAATCTGTCAGTTTTTCACATGGTAAATTCATCATAAGTGCTCCTGAAGGAATTTTACAGATTCAGCCTGAAAAACTTAATAATGAAGAACAGATTCAAAAAGTATTTATTCAACATATAGAATCTAATCAGAAGAAAATTGAATTTTCAGAATTCCAAGAAAGAGCTAATTTGCTGAATGAATTCACATTTTCTTATAATGATCGCTCGATATCTATACAATGTATCGTTCCGCATTATACCCTTACTGATCTTCCAATTATAGAATTTCGTTTAAAGGGTTTGGAATCTGAGTGGAATATTCAGCCGATTAAGGAACGAATTCGATACCGAGCCATTCCTCCAGGAGAGTACGAATTTCAAGTTCGACGGCATTCTTCCTTATCGAATGGCTTAGATATTTCAACAAGAATCCCAATGCGTTTTGAAAAACCTTTTTGGGAAACCTATTGGTTTTCAACCATTGTAATTGTCTTCTTTGCATCTCTGTTTTTTAGTGTTTGGCTCATTTTTAGAACGAAAAAGAAAGCATTGGAAATTTTACGCTTACGAATAGCGAGTGATTTACATGATCAAATCGGAGCATCATTAACAAAAATTTCTATTCAGGCAGGTTTATTAAAAAGTGTGGGGACTAAAGAGAAAATTTCTGAAAAAGTGAACAAAATTGAGCTTTCCGTTAAAGAGATAATAGGTTCAGTTAGAGATATAATTTGGACCATAGATTCGAGGCGAGATAGTATTCAAGAATTAACACAACGTATGCGAGAAACCGCTTTTGATTTATTAGAGGATCAAAATATTAACATTCATTTTGAAGAATCTGTGTTAAAACCTGACAAAAAGCTGAGTCTAGAGGTTCGTGAATCCTTATTTTTAATTTATAAAGAAGCAATTACCAATGCCGTTAAACATAGTGCCTGTAGCGATATTCATATCGTTTTTAAAGTTGATGTCGCTCAAATAAGAGTTAACATATCGGATAATGGGAAAGGAATGGATTTAGAAACGGTTCAAAATAGGAGTAATGGCTTAAAAAATATGCGCTTACGAGCAGAATCTATTTATGCAAAATTTGAAATATTCTCAGAACTTGAAAAAGGAACCCATATTGAAGTTAGAGCTTTAATCCCACGTTTATGGGATTGATTAATACAATTGTAAAGCCTAATGTTTGTGGAATATGATAAAAGTTGCGTTAATTGAAGACATTTACGAAATCAGAGAAGGCTTGAGAGAATACCTTTTGCATGATGATGATATCTCCGTTTCTGGTGATTTTGAAAGTGTTGAGCAGCTATTAGAAGCTGATCAGGAAATGCAGCCTGATATTTTCCTTTTAGACATTGGCTTGCCTGGGATTTCAGGAATAAATGCCATTCCAATTTTGTCATCACGTTATCCAAAATCTGAGTTCTTAATATTTAGCATTTATTCAGAGCACGATAAAGTTTATCAAGCATTATGTGCAGGGGCGAGTGGTTATTTACTGAAAACCGAGCCGCTACATCAAATAAAAAAAGCCATTATTGAATTGAATAATGGAGGTGCTCCTATGTCTCCTCAGATAGCACGAAAAGTAGTACAACACTTCCGCCCTGATCAAAAAAGAGCTTCTCAAACCGAACTGACTCCCAAAGAAAGTGATGTTGTCAATTATTTAGTAGATGGAATGAGCTATAAACAAATAGCTTATCAAATGGGGAATACGGTTGAAACAATTCGTCATCACATAAAAAACATTTATCGAAAATTACATGTGAACTCGAAAGCAGAAGTAATTGGGCGTTCTCTACGTGGTGAGTTATAGAATTTTAAGCAAAAAGGGTGTTTAACTCCTTCTCAAATAGGTATTTACACAGTTTTTTAGTCCCCCTTTTATGGGATTGATTAAACAGATTATAATTCAAACCTTATAAGTAGAAACTGAAATTAAATTCTTGTACATATGAAAGCGTTGAACTTTATTAATTTTAAAAAATGCGGTCTTGTTTTACTTCTTGCTTGGTCAGTACTAAGTACAAAAGGGTTTGCTCAAGTTGAGCATTTAAGACCAGCTCAAAATGAGAATCATAGTTTTCAGCTTGTTGATAATGCACATTCTATTGCGGTAGACATTAATGCTGACTCCTACATGGACTTTATAACAATTGGCGAAAGAATTAATCAAAATTCGCCAGAAATCGTTATTCATTTAAATCAAGATGGAATTATTTCTCCATTCGAAGCTAATTTTCAGGATTTGCCAAGATTGATGAGAAGTGATTGGCGGTCAACCGTTGCTTTCTATGATGCAGATGCCGATGGTTTTCTTGATTTATTTATATCTATTTATCCTGAAAAGGCTTTATGGCATTTTAAAACTGAAATTGACGAACAAGGAATTCCTTTTTTTTTATATCAGCAAGAGTGGGTTTTTGATGATCCCAATTATTTGCTTTCTTTTGCTTTTGGAGATATCAATAATGATGGATTTACGGATATTGTAAGCAATGTTGGTTTTTTGATGAATAATGGCTCGAGTAATCGAATTGAATTTTCATATAGATCATTGGATGATTTTTTTCCAAATCAAAACAGAGTGTTTGATTTTTCCCTGCTCAACCGAAGCACTGATAATTATAGGAAATTCATTCATCTTGTTGATTTTAATAATGATGGATGGTTGGACATTATTAGTGCTTACAACGATTCTTACTTTTTAAACCAAAATGGTCAATCGTTTGAATCTGTTCCTCTGCCAATTCCTGCCACTCAAATATTACCTGTAGATATTAATGTTGATGGGAGCTGGGATTTAGCAATCGTAAATGCAACTACCGGAGCGTTTAACTCTTACTTAAACGAGGAACAGGGTTTAATTCAGTCAGGTGAAGAAATTGATTTTTTCCGTTTCAAAGATATAAACGCGGGAGATATGTTCGGAAATGACCGTCCTGATCTAGCTTTTAGTGTTATTACAAGTACTCACATAGATTCTCTAACACATTTACTAGTATCAACCAATTCATTTGGGGATAATCTAGATCCATTTAGATATGTGCCAGGAACTCCAGCAAATGGAGGTGTACTAATCGATTACAATAATGATGATGTATTGGATTTGTTTCTGATGGGTTGGAGAAAAGAAACCGACGAAACGGAAGCTCTTTTACTGGAAAATGTATCAGGAGCTATAAATCAAATTCCGAAGGCTCCAGAAAATCTCCGTCTTGAAATCAATCCTAATCAAAATAATTCTATTTTTATAGTGTATGATACTCCGGCACAAGTCGATACGAATCAAGCTTTTCAGACACAAACAGTCGATTACGAATTAATTGATGTAACGAATAATCGGACCTTGTTGAAAGCTCCAGCTTTGCCAACGGGTAGAAGATTGCTTTCAACAACTGGAGCATTGATGAATACGGGAAGAATTGTATTACAAGAGCTTGACCCTGAAATTGAATATAGAATTCGTGTTCAATTTGTAGATTATGGATTTAAAGGATCTGCATTTGCAGAGTTTGATTTCCAAGTGCCGCACTTCAATTTTATGATTGCCGAAGGGTTTCCGAAAAGTGGCGCGAGCGAATCGAATTTGACTTGGGTTGATTTAGAAAAAGACGGTTCAGTAGAGTTTTTGCAGACTGGAATGTCTAACGATCAGCCAATAAGTAGCTTTTATAATCAAAATGAGAATGGTTTTTATGAAATAAGTCAAGATTTGAATTTTAGAGCGTTTTCTGATGCTCAACACAAGTGGCTTGATCTGGACTTTGATAATGATGCTGATTTAATTATTTCAGGGAAATTAGCGGATAATAGCTATCGATTGGATGTGTATAAACAAGAGAATCAAACTCTTGTAGAACTAGAAAAAGTGGGCTTATTTGCACCGATTACAGAGCAAACTCGACTTCGATTGCTAGATATGAATCAAGATGGAAAGTTAGAATTACTTTTGATTGAGCCTGAGGAAGATGTTCACGTTTTCGAAATTATTGTAAGCGGGAATCAAGCAGTTTTTCGTGAGATGAATATGATTTGGCCAGTTGAGAAAAATCAAATTTATGATGTTCTTGTTACAGATTTAACAAGCAATGGATTACAAGATTGGTTAATCATTCAACGAAATAACTCGAATTTGGACTTGGTTCATTTTGAACGTCAAGACAGATCTACTTGGAATGAATTTTCTACAAATAATTTGTTACTAAACCATTTGGATAAAAATAAAGGTTTAAGCCTGCAAAAAATAAAAGGTAGAACGGTACCAGAGTGTATCGTTTTTGGAACGACTTTATTTATGGATACTCAGTTAAAAGTATTGTCATTTAAGTCAGAGCTTAAAGAATGGGAACAAATTTTACAGCATACAGCAACAGCTTCAATGGATTTTGCATTCTCAGATGTGACGCTTAACGGATATCCCGATTTAGTTCTGTTAAAAGAAAATACTGGCTCAGATGCTCAGTTCCTTTTATATGAAAATACCTCTCAAGGAAATGGAGATAGAGCATTTCAATTAGTTGAAGAAGGTTTGCAATTAATCAATCCAGTAAAACAGGGTTCAATTCTAATTAAAGATGTTAATGATGATGGGAAAAATGATCTACTAATTAATGGTATGAACGATCAAAATGAAGTTGAACTTATGTTATACATGAATGGCTTCGATCGAATTCCATCCGCTCCTCAGGTTCCTCAAAATTTAGTAGTTGAGCATCTTGATGCAGAATCGGTTCGCTTAAGTTGGGCATCGTCTATGGATCCAAATAGTCACTCCGATGCATTGAATTATCAGGTTTGGATTGGAAATGCTGAATCATCCACAGAAAATTCAGTGGTAAGAACTCCTGAAGACCAATTTCCTGGTTTTGAATTAGAAACGCCGATTTTTTCAAATTCAGTGACGTTTCATCTCCCTGAAGGGCAATCGTTTTTCGCCGCAGTTCAAGCAATCGCCGCAGGTAATCTATTTAGTGATTATTCAGATCCGATTTCATTTACTACCCCAGTAAGAGCCTTCAAGCCTTTATTGGATCCTCAGTTCGAAATCACAAATGGAACAAGTCGATTCATAGATATTAATGGAGATGGGATATTCGATATTCTTTCTTCTGGATACGATGCGTTTTTTGGAGTTTCAGTCAATCTTTGGATAGGAAATCTTTCTGATGAAGATGGTTTGCGTTATGAAAAAGTTGATTCGGCCATTTTACCAGCTCTCGGAATTTCTAGATTTACATTTGGCGATATAAACGGCGATCGTCTAACAGATTTGGTTTATTCTGGAATTGATGAAAATGGAATAAGACATATGGGAGTTTATTATTTATATCGAGCTGGAGTTGGTTATAGCTTTGGCGAACCTGTTCAGCTGCTTACAGGTGTAATAAATGGCGATTCGAAATTGTTTGATGCTGATGGTGATGGAGATTTAGATTTGGTTTTAGTTGGTTCGGGAGTACTAGGAACTGTACTCGAATTCTATGAAAATGTGAATTCAAATCCAGATTCATTTAGAGAGAATCCTTTCCAAAAAGTAGATGGATATTTTAGTCCTGAAATCGGTTATGATTTTGCTTCTGTTGATGTTGCAGATGTTAATAACGATGGGAAATTGGATGTCCTAATAAGTGGGAATAATTATAATCAAATCGGTGGTAGAGGTCTGACAACTGATATCTATATCAATAAAAATGGTCAATTTATTCTAGATGAAATCGCATCGGAAGGACTGCCAGATAACTATCACGGACAAGCGAAATTCATTGAAATGAATAATGATGGATTTGTAGATGTCGTGGTTGCTGGTCGTGAAGGAGTGCGTTTAAGTTTACATCAAGGAATAAATGAATCGGGTGATATTCAGTATCGAAGTGTAGATTTACCCGTTCCTGCAAGTGTAGGGACTCGTTTTGATGCCGCAGATCTTAACAACGACGGGTTTACTGATCTTGTGATTACAGGTAGAGAGTTTATCAATAATGCAAATACTGATCCAAAAAAAGTATGGATTGTTTTAAATAAAGGAGCAAACGGATTTGAGTTAGCTCCTGAGGAATGGATTTCAAATTTGCCAGCTTCTTGGAATGGTTGGGTAGAACTTGGAGATGCTAATCAAGATGGTTCGGTTGATATTTTATTGACTTCCGATGATAGAAGAAATACATCAAGAGTATTTTTAAATCAATTGTCAAAAATGAACACAGATGAGATTCAACAAAATGAAGCTCCAAATGCTCCACGTAATCCAAGAATGTACACTGAAAATGGAGAGACTCAACTCCGATGGGATTTTGGAGGTGATGATCATACTGATGCAAAAGCGATGAAGTATAATCTCAGACTTACTTCTAACTCTCAAGTTGATGATGTTGTCAAGTCGAATGTGAGTCAAGATGGAGCTCCATATTTTGTTACAAATGGCAATATGGTTAATCGTACAAAGCTTGCAATTCCAGAGCTCGATTCAACTCGAACTTATGAATGGGCTATTCAGGCAATTGATCAGTCAGGAAAACACTCTGAATGGGCTATCGGTTCTACGATTAATAGCGAATCAGTTCAACATGCAGAATTACGCTTACTTCTTGAAAATGGTCCCCTTGAAAAAAGAATCAATTTAGTGTTCTTATCAGAGGCATGGCTAGAAGGTGAAAGAGAATCATTTTTTGAAGAAGCTAGACGAATGGCAGATTCCATTTTGGCCATTTCTCCTTACAAGGAATACAGAACCTTCATTAACGCCCATGCAATTTTTGTAGCCTCAGAGGATAATGAAATTAGTTATTGGAATGGAAATGAGTCAGTTGAACGAAACACGTATTTCAATGCTTATCGCCATAATTATGGCAATGCAAACTACATTACTATTCCGGATGCTGATGGGAAAAATGCAGAAAATCTCAATGATCCTGGAAGTCGAGAAAAAGGAAATTATGCGGATGGATTCGGAAAAGTAGATCAGTTAATGGCGACCTTAATTCCAGAATTTGATTTAGTGATGATGCTTTGTAAATCAAATTCAATTGGAGGGTCAGCTGTTTTATGGCAAGACCGAACAATTGGGTTTGTAGGAATTCCGCCTTTTGATCGATCTGGGGATCGGTTTAAAATTGCACGCCATGAACTAGCTCATTCCTTGGGTTTAGGAGATGAATATGGAGATTTAGGAATCACAGATCACTTTCAAGCAAATTTTCCTAATGTATTTCTCCCAAGCAATGAGGACGCTGAGATTGTAAAGGCAGAAGCACCTTGGAATGAATGGCTAAGTGAAAGTGCACCGTTCAGATTTAGAGCCGATGAACAAGGCCTGATAGATGTAACTCATGGATTATTTGAAGGAGGACAATACACAGATCGGTATTATTTTCGTGCTCACAACTCAGATATTATGAGAAATTATATGGCAAATCAGTTTGGAGCAGTTAATCGGGAATGGTTAATAAAAGCAATTTATGGGTACCGTTGGCATGTTGAAGGGATGCCAAAACCATTTCACAGGATTAGACCGGTGCGTCTTATTCAGCAAAGAAATGAATCGACGGATTTAATTGAAGTGAATGAAGAAAATCCTCTACAGCTTTCTATTCCATTACTTTTTCCTGCACACGGTGGTGGATTAAGTATGATCTGGAAACTAGATGACGAAAGAATACTCACTTCAAGTTCAAGTTTACAAAAGACTTGGGAAGAATTACCTGCGGGAGTACACACACTAAGTTTTGAGGTAATCGATATAACGCCCTATTCAGATGAAATTCCTGCTTATGAATTTAACAATGTTGCTTCACGAAGATGGGTAATTCCTGAAAATGATTCGTTGGGATATTTAAAGGATGAAGTAAGCTGGATAATAGATGTGATTCATCCTACTTCTTTAGATGAAGATAAAAGTGCTCATGAAATTCGATTATATCCTAACTACCCTAATCCATTTAACCCGACTACAACAATTCGATTTAGCTTATCTCAGGCAATGAATGTAAATCTTACGGTCTATGATATTTTGGGTAAAAAAATCCAAACCTTGACGAATAAAGTACACTCAGCAGGAACGCAGTCTTTTAACTTTGACGCATCAAATCTATCGAGTGGAATCTATTTTTACCGCTTAGAAACCCCAATGCAAACCTTGATTCAGAAAATGATGCTAATTAAATAAGTGTAGATTCTTAGAAATAAAAAAGGCTATCCGAAATGGATAGCCTTTTAAGAGTTTCATAAAGAAATTTCTTCTTAAGCTAAAGCTTCAGTTACTGCTTTTGCAGCTTCTTTTAATAAAACGGCAGAAATAACATTTAAGCCAGAATTATCAATAATTTCTTTTGCTTCAACAGCATTTGTTCCTTGTAAACGAACGATAACAGGAACAGAAGCTAATTTTTCTTTGA
>CAZNTR010000014.1:0-37079 GCA_964575925.1 uncultured Chitinophagales bacterium | reverse complement strand
ACAGCTAAATGCAATTTCGAAACCATGTGCCAGTAAATTGATCCTAAGCCTTCATAGCTAAAGAAGGTTCCTGATCTACCTGTAAATGCTTTATGATTAAATACTTGTTCAAATAATTGAAGTAATTGATTTTCTTCTGCTGCAACTAATGAAGCATATTTTGTTACTTTTAATGCTTTTAGAGCTACTTTTAAATCACCAGCATTTTTAAAATTCCCATTAAAGTGGAATTCACCTTTAACATCTTGTTGAATAATTTGAACATTATAATCAGCAACTAAACTTTTTAGCAATTCACTTTTTTCAATATCCCTTTTTGGAATAGTATTTTTTTGTAAAAAGCCTGGAAGTTTTTTATTTGGATACAGCATGTAGCTGTTTTGGTCTTTTCTATATAATGCACTCGCACGCATTGCATCCAATACACGTAAGGTTTCTTCTGCACTTAGATAACTAGAACTTATAACCGCAACTTGACCTTCTAACATTTCAGCTAAATGAGAAATCTCAAATTCCTCATCATGAACACTAATAATGTTATAGGAGTGATAAAGGTTATCACTCCTTTTATTGGCTTTAATTGAATGCTCTAAATAGGACAAACTGACTTTGGTAAATTCCAACACATTCTGAATTGAAAGTGCAGATTTTTGACCACTAAATCCTTCCGCGTAGATTACATTTCTGTAATCACTTCCTGCAATTCCTAATGCATCCGTTATTAGTTTTCTATCTTTATTCGAAATAGAACCGTCTAATAAATGGGTATTCTTTTTCAATACGTCGTCAATTCTGTTGAATAATTGAAAAATCTCATCAGAAACTGGAACTTCTGAGATATTAGAATTTGATAAAACACCCTCAAAAAATGAGAGAAAACGTCTTAAGTAATTCAAAGTAACCATTGAAACTCCATTACCAACTAATGCGTTGTTTGCATCGTTCCATTCTGGTCTTTGAGTATTCATCCAAATTCCACCCTCAGGAATAAAGTTAGAGAGTTTTGAAAGAACTGTAGCAAGAATTTTTTCTATGAAATTAACTCTGTGAATCTCTGCAATTCTGCTTGAACGTAATGAGCCATCAGCTCCTTTTTTTTCTATTGCTTCACGAATGGCTAAATCTGCTTCGTGATCGAATTCAATGGTGTTCTTTGGATTTTTTACCATTTCTCTATACTCTTTAATTCTATAAGGAACATGAGCATAGGCAAAATAATTACTAGCAAACAATGAGTCAAATGCTTTTGGCTCATGACTTTGATAAAACTCTAAGAACTTTAATAAATAAATAATTTGATGATCACCCCAATAACCAATATAGGACCAAGGATTATCAGGTTCAATGGTTTCCCAGTCGAATCCACCTTTAGTTACACGATAGGGATTGTATCCGTCTATTGTTGTAGCATTCAGGAATTTTGAAATTATCCCTTCTACAAATTTTGGATATGAATGAACTAAAGCTTCCCAATTCTGGAAAATATCTCTCCAGTTTCCTTCATAATCAAGAATTTTTGAACCATCGATTTCGCTGTTCGTGTTTATTGAAAACTTATTCCAAGGACGACTTGGATCACCATGGCGACGGCTGAACTTTAAGGGTAAATACTCTTTTGCTAAACGTTTTAAATCAGGATCAGAAATTGAATGTAGAAGACTGTTAAGTTTATTTACATCAAAAACCTCAGGTAATGATTCAATAAAAGATGCATTATTTGAAGCTACTGCCTTACTTGCATTTTTGAGATAATTACTAAAATCTTCTTTTTCAATAGCATAATTATTATCAAAAATACCACCACGCATGATATTAAATAGCGTATTTGAAAAATGGCGTGCATCTTTTAATTCATCATTTGTACACTGTAAACCATCTGCTGATGCAACTAATTCTAGTAGCGTTTTGCTTCCTTTTTCTATGTCACTAATTAGTTTTTTTTGAAGCTCTTCGGAAGAACCTTGTATCATTTCACTCAACTCGATAATTTGTGCATGAGCCTGATTAACATTGGCAATAATGAACCATTCTGCTGATGAGTTTGAGGCTAAATTTGTTTTCGAATGAATAAAATAAGAACCCTTCTCGCCTTTAATGTCCAATTCTTCTTCAATTGACTCAAGTTTTCGAAATTTATCTAACTGAAATGAAGAAAGTAAATATGTTTTATTTTCAAGACCAAGTGACCACACTACATTGGCTTTTAGCGCTTCACTTGGTTCAGCTTTATCAACAATAATTGCACTCAATGCAAAAATTCCTAAACCTGATTCTTTTACAAGTTCACTTCTTTTATAAGCATCAACAAGATTACTCGTACTTGTTTGTAAATCAGGACTAACCCCATAAGGCATTATATTCTGAACACCGTCTAATACAGTAATTTGATAATCGTAGCCGGATTGATTTATTAACTCTGCTTTTTTAATAAAACCATATAAATTACTTGTATTCCATTGATAGCGAAAAGCAAGTCCTAAATCATGATTAATTTCCTCGAACATTACTTTATTGCCATAGGTAATTTTGTAAATATTTCTAGAAATTTTAAAGCGATCTGCATTGCGATTAGAAAAAGGTTCCCAAACGTATGTTTCACCATTTAAGCGAATTTGAAACACACTTTTACTACCCGTAATGTGAGCTAACTCAGTTAGTTTATCATCCGTATAGTATGGAAATAATGCAAACTCTGCATTTTTGCGACCTGCAGTAATTCCACCATTACTTGAAATAAACATCCAATGATTAGAGTCGCTCACAATATTCATGAAAAATGGGCGAATTTTATTTGAATCGGTAATTTTAAACCAAGATTCTTTATTTAGGGTAACAATTCCTAGTGACACAGTAATATTCTTTTAATCGTTTTATTTTTATTTTTTCAAGGTTATCGATGTCAATTATTCACTAAATACTCTAACATAGTCGATATACATCGTTTGAGGAAATGGTGTACTTTCATTTGGTGGACCAAGAAATGTACCGCCTACCGCCATATTCAAAATAATATAGAACTCATTATCATTAAAAACCCAGTCTCCATTTGCATCTTTCGGGGTAATTCTATTATAAAGTATATCATTAACATAATATTCGATGTAATCTGTCCCCCATTCAACAGCAAAAATATAAAAATCTGAGTCAAATCTTCCACTGCTCAATGCATAAGAATCCGTTACGCCATTTCCACCTGAATAGCCAGGACCATGAATAGTGCCATGAATAATAGTAGGTTGTTGACCACGATATTCCATGATGTCAATCTCACCAATTGCTGGCCAAATTACTGTACCATTCGAGTCATCACCTAAAAGCCAGAATGCAGGCCATAAACCTTGACCAAAGGGAAGTTTAATTCGAGCTTCAAATCGACCAAAAGTTGTTTGGAAAATGCCTTTTGTATGAATTTTAGCAGAAGTATAGGACGATCCATTATAAGCTTCTTTACGTGCGGTTATTTCTAGTTTACCGTCTTTTATCTGAATATTTTCAGAACGATCAGAATAATATTGTAATTCATTGTTTCCCCAGCCAGGCAAACCTACTTCAGCACCGTTCCCAATATCAAAATTCCATTTATTGGCGTCAATGCTACCTTCACCATCAAACTCATCTTGCCAGACTAATTTGGTATAACGGCTACCTTTATCATCGTCTTTTTGACATCCATTTTGTATTAAAATAGTAGTAAAAAAAATGATTATTAGGCTTAACTGTTTCTTCATATCTGTTTTCAACTTGGAATTAAAGAAACTACTTCTACCTGTTTATTGGAAAAAGTAGTTTCTTGAGTAATGATAAATAATAGAATTATTCTTTATAGAAATACATGTTATCTATTAAAACATTTGCAATTTTCCCATCTGAGACAAACACAATTTGAGCAAGATTTGATTTAGTACTTAGACCTGTAAATCTTGTTAAAGCCAAATCGGCACTAATCCAGCCACCATTAATTAACGATGGTGAGGAAAATGCGGTTAAACGAACTTTACCATCACGATCATTATTACCACCAAAAATGTTATCTACGCCTAAGTCTTGTAATTTCACATCAAGATAATCACCAGCTTTTAATGAATCTTCAACATAAATATCTAAGTGAAAATGAGTCATTGCAGAAGCATCAATAGTTTTGTCACCTTGAAATTCGATTCCAACAAAATTTAATTCAGAGTATTTAATTACTTTATTACCATTAACATCAATATCGTCTTGTCCTTTAGTGGTTTGATACGGTGCCCAATAACCATTAAAATAATCAACAGGACTGTTTATATATTTATCACTAAAAACACTAATAACGTCTGCTGCATCTCTAGTGGGTTCAGGTGCCAATGCAATTGATGTAATCGCCACAGATCCCGTTGCAGTAATACCATTTAATTCAGCAGTAATCGTGGCTGTGCCACCTCCTACAATAGAAACACTACCATCAGCATTTATGGCTGCAACAGTAGGATCTGTAGAATTGAACTTAAAATAACTTGATGATGCACTTACACTAATATCACCAAGATCAGCAATATTGAAAGTTACACCCACATTATTAACTGAGTAATCCTGACCTTCAAATACAGAACTATTACTGTCATTACCACCTTCAATATAAGGTCTAGATTGACCTATAGATCCTAAGTTTTCGAATTTTAGTTCATCTATCCAAAACGAATACCCATTGCCATCCACAGGGCCTGTTGAATACCAAAACATTCCTTTTTCCTGAGTCAATTTTGATGCATCGGGTATTGGAATTACTACTTTTTGCCAAAAAGTTGCAACTCTTAATCCGCCACTAACACCAACTCTGTATTTATCGCCTTCGCCGTTTAATCCAAAGCCTATTTCACTAATTGTGGAGGCTGTAGAAGCTTTAATGTAAAAAGTTAGTGCATTATATGAACTCAGGTTTCTTCCACCATTATCATCTCTGAAGAATGCCCCTGCAAACGCTCCCGAAGGATCACCAACATTAGGAACATCAAATCGCATAGAGGCAGTACTATTTCCGTAAGTAGATTGATTATCGACAGAAAATGCATTTAATTTTGTGCCAGAAAATGGATAGTACTCAAGACCTGAACTAAATCCGTCTAAGAATACGCTTGGGTTTTCTGTGAACGTTGGTGCGCTTAATCCATCTATAGATCGTTCACATCCTGTAAAAGCGACAAATAAAGCTAAACTTGCAGGAAAAAATCGTTTCATTAAATTAAAATAAACCGTTTTCATTGTTTTTCTCTCTTAATTTGTAATGTTTATTTGAATATATGTTCTGAATTCCCACTCAGATCCATTTCCAAAACCTGGAGCTGTAGGATCGGGAACTGTTAAACCATTTACCGTTGTATATGCAGGCGCATAACGTGGAGAATATTGATCTAATGTTCTATACGTTGCACGGAAACCAAACCGTGTTGATGGCATATTAAACCAATCAGGTTTGTTCAAATTTGTTGACAAATCTATCATGGTCTGCAATGGAAATGTCAAGTTGAAGTCACGATGATAATCGAATGGACCCCAATCGTTAATGCGTACAAAAGACTGAACCATCCAATGTTTATACATTAAGCGTAAATCTGTACCGAAGCGATTTAATATTCTGTCACTATCGCCATTTGCTTGAGCATTTCCACCATATACAACTGCAATAATTCCAAAATCTCTACTCAATTTAGAAACGATACGTGCATTTACTTCAAGTAAATCTTGTGCAGGACCACCGTTAGGAAAGGCAAAAAATGTTCTACCATCAGGTAAGATACCAATCGAAGCATCCTGTGTAGTAGGCAAATGACGATAAACAACTCCTAAACTTACCGCTAAGTTAGCATCTTCTGATCGATCACTATCCCAATTATACATCCATGAACCTGGAGTTGGATCATACGTAAACAACAGCTCTCCAGCAATTTGTTCTCTATTTGCTCTTACTACAAACGGATCACTTAAGATATTTCTTGGTCTACCTGGAGCATCAACTCCACCAGGAACTGGACCTTCAATTGGTTTCTGCCATAAGAAGTTTGGTGCAATTTGGATGTTTCCCAAAGTGTAAGTAAAACCTGATAATACATTGTATTGGTTTCCGCTTCCACTATCTTTTAATCTCCAACCTGTAAATGTTAATTCTTGATCAGCACCGCCATTGGCAACTAAACCCATAACTGCTGTAGATGCATACCAATTAAATACACCACCTGTGAAAGTAAATTTGGCTTTACCTCCCCAGTTGTCATTTGAATTTATCTCATCTACATAAACATTTACACTACCATCAGCTTGTTCTCTAGCAATTTGAAACTCTCTTCCTATTAAAGGTTGACCAGCCCATAGACCACCTAATTGAATTCCAATTTTTCCGAATTCATGGGCAGCATGCAGGGTCACTCTTCTTGTTTTTGGTTGTGGAATTGCAAATGAACTTGCAGTTGATCCAATTTGTTGTAAGTCCTCATGCCAAATACCTGTCAACTTTGATTGACCAATATTTTTTGAATACTTAACTAAAATTGCGGGGTTGGCTCCCCACCACAATTCAGGTCCAAAAGCTACTTTCAAACCTCCTAAAGCTTTTTTACCCTCAGCTTCAAAACCTAAAGGGGCAATACCATTATAGATATCAATATTGGGACCATAGTTTGCTTCAGGATAAAGGTTAAAAAAGTCGCCTTCATAAGCCCAATGGTAATGACCTGATCTATAAAAACCGTCTAATTTGAAATATTCTTGATCCCAAGTATAGGTACCACTATAGAGTGAAACTCTATTTAGTGATCTTGCAGTTACATTATCGCCAACTGCAACTAACTCAACTGGACCTCCTCTACTTTCATAAAATAATTCATCAATAGGATTTTGAGCAACATTTCCCAAAATATTAATATCCATACTAGCTCTCATATTTGGAGCGGGATTGGCTTCAACACCTACAAAGAAAGATTGCATGTGGTCAAAACCTAGTTGATTTGGATAGGATCTTTCTCTAGGGTTAGCTTCATCAGGTGTGGTAATTAAATCACCTCCTGTGTTAAATGTGGTAAAATTAGCCGTAAATCGACTTAATTTAATTTTATTATTTCCTTTTCCGCTTGTTGAAGAACCGCTTCCTTTGGCTCTCATGTAAGAATCAAATACATCAATGGACTCAAAATACTTTTTTATGTCAGTAAGTGTTTGATTGGGGCCATACACATCAAATTTATGAACCTCTTTTAAAACGTAATATGCCGTTCTTGGTGAAAGTTCATAAAAACCCATTGGATCAGTTGGACCTTTTGCCATAATACCAAACCATTCTTCGTTCATGTTATTAATACCAGGAACAAAATCGTACTGATACCCACCATTTACCCAAGATGCTTGGTTATTATGAATATCTAATTCTTTGGTTTGACCAGTTTTCCACCAACCATCACTGAATTGAAAGGTAAAACCACCGATTGAGTTATTTGCTTTACCATAACCTGCAGCATTTTCATAGATTTCTCTCCAATTTGCTTTATCATAAATAGCTTGGCTATTTTGATCTTCTTTATTTGTTCTAGCATTAAAAGCATCTGATCCAAACTCAGATAATAAAACGGGCTTATTATACATCTTACTTATGTTATCATAAAGATCTGTAAAAGAAATCCCCCTATAAACGTTCACTCCTAAAATATCTGCTGATTTTACTTCTTCTGAAATGATATCTAGGAACAATACATCACCGTTACAAATTGCTACTGGGTGAGCGTCATCTGCTTTTTTCATCGTCTTAGCAGCTTCATCCATTAATTTGTACAAAGCTCTTGCACGTTCAGTTGATTTTCTGTCCTCTATCGGAATGTCCTCCGTTTCAGCACCTTCCCAGAATAGACCGTAGTTGTTTTCATTACCTAGAAGGTAAAGAAGTAAACCAGGTGTATCTTTATAATTGTTTACAAGTTCCGCTACTTCAGCGAGTAGTAAAGTGCGAACTCTCGAATCCGAATACTCTGTATTTGGAACCCAAGCCCCATCAATAGTTAGACCATAACGCCCAAATGAGTGATTTAGCATTGTGTAAATACCGTACGTCTCGTAAATGTATGTAATCCATTCTTTCGGAATACCCGAATAGACACGTATGGTATTTACATTCATGTACCTAAGAAGACTCATTTCATCATCGAGTGCTTTCTTTATAAACTCTGGAGATTGCTCCCACAATGAGTAAGAGTAATTAGTACCAATTGGAAAGTAATCCCAATTCATACCGTTAATCATGAATGATTCACCACCAACATAAAGTTTCCAACCATCCGTGTTTTGTTTAACATTTACAGTTAGGGATTGTGACCATGCTATAACAAAACTGCTTAACATAATACCGAGAACTAGTGTTAACCTTCTCATTTTTACCAATTTTAATTTAACCTATAACTATTTTAATTGTAACGTTGCGCATGAAAACCAATTTCATTTTTCAACCTAATAAGCTTTACCAATCGCTTGTTACCGTTGCAAATTAGAGCTGAATTATTGCATTATCAATATATATTTCATCTATACAAGTATATTTTCTAAGCTAATTATTACCTTTAATTAGTAAAAACAGCTACTTGCCTTTTAAATTATTTCCAAAAAAAAATCTTTTTTATTACTTTGTATATAGTATGTATATACAAATTATCGTTATGGAAGGGCTTTTCCAAACTTTAAACGTTAAATTCAGCCAATTATAATGCGACTTTATCTATCCAGTGTCAACTGTTTTTATCTTAACAAAGCAGAACAAAGTTATAGTGATAAAACCGCTTTTTATGTCATTTTTTATTTTCATGAACACAAGCTACCATTATCAAGGCTTTTTTTACTCGTTTTGTTTACACTCGCTTACTATGCTTAATTAATTCCAAATTGTCACCAACAAGTTTATTCAATCTTATTTAAGTACAATAGTGTACTATTTATTACTAGTTATTTGATTTAGATTTAATCCAATCTTTGAATTGCTCAATTCCTTATCTTCTTTAAATTTTTCATTTATATATTGAGAAAGCTAGTTCACTAATTATGTATTTTTAGACTAAATGGAATTAATTTCTCTAGTGTAATAGTAAACTGATTCACGAATTCAATTAAAATATATCTCCGTTATTGAAAAATCTTTTATGGCAAACGCAAAACAACCTAATCAATTTCAATCCACAGTTAATAAAATAACACTAAAAGATATTGCTATGGACACTGGTCTTTCAGTATCAACGGTTTCAAGAGTTTTACGAGGAGAAGGTCGTTCTAGTAGTCAAAATGAACAAGTTATTATTGAAAGCGCTCAAAAACTAGGCTATCCTCTTCAAAAACAACAAACTCCTTTTGAGCTTAGAATTGAAATATACATTGCTGTTATTACTAATGTTAAAGAAGGTGAGTTCTATACTGCTTTCTTTAATGGTTTCCATCAGGCAAGCAAAAATACAAATGTTCATTTTTGCCTTTTTAGCATTGATAACATGGATACTCCTATTCATGATTTTCTTTTTGGCCTACAAAAACATTTTGATGCTGCCATAATTTTCCTACCAACTTTAACAAGCGACGATTATAAACGAATTTTATCTAAGCTAAATCCGGGTTTTCCCATCATTTCAACAGCAAGCATTTTAAATCCAGTTTTAGACACTATTTCTTTTGATGGTTATGGTGGAGGTTATTTAGTTGCCGAACATTTTTTTAACAAAAATTACACTGATGTTGGAATTATACATGGACCAAATAATAAACTAGAATCTCGCTTTAGAAGTAACGGGTTTACGGATTTTATTAAATCGCATCCTGAAATGAACTTAACGTGGGAGTTTAATGGTGATTATTCTAGTCAATCTGGCCAATTAGCTTATCTAGCTTTTAAAAAGTGTAATAAGAAGCCTAAAGCAATTTTTTGCGCCAATGATTCCATGTTATTTGGATTTATGGAGTTAGCACGAGTAGATGGTATTAAGATTCCATCAGATTTAGCTCTAGTGGGTTACGACAATTTACCGATATGTCAAACCTATAGTCCGCAAATCACAACCATTCATACAGATTACACCACTTTAGGTATTCATGCAATGCGTTTATTGCTCAACCGAATTGAAAATTATATTGATCATCAAGGATTTTTAAGCTTAATTCCTGTTTCTTTAATTATTCGCCAAAGTTCTTAGATCTACATTGAACCAACATCGCAGAGTAGTTTGCCACTAAAATATTTCGTTGAGAAAACACGATTTACCTAAGTTCTAAATAAGAATTCAAAAAAAAGTACCCATAAATTCCGTCATACTAGGTTTTACCCAGAATCACCGCCTAATTTGGACTTAATTTCAAGATTACACTTCGGAGAGAAATGAGGTTTCTCCTTGCTCATTCTGGGAATTGACTATCAATATTACCCAAGTTTCGGGTTAATTGAATTCATACATCTACTAAATCGACATTTAAGAGTTAAATCATATCTGAAACTTAAATTTTCATTAATTACTTTTACCTATAGTCCGAATCTATTCCATAGAAATGAGTATTATTTAGAATGCTTGATACTAAAAAAACACTACTTTTATTACAACTTACCGCACAAATTAATTCCACAACGAGCACTGAAGATTTGCTTCGTGAAGTTATGGAAGCTGCAAAAATTATTTTGAACGGTGAGGCTAGCTCACTCATTTTACATAATTCGCAAACAAGAGAACTTATAATTCAATACCCTACAGGTACTGCAAGTGCTAAAATTTCTGGAATGAGAATTCCTGATTCTGAAGGCATTGCAGGTTGGGTCTGGTTAAATCAAAAACCTGTAATTATTAATGATGCCCGTAAAGACAAACGTTTTCGTGGCGATCTAATAAAAAAAGATTTTCAGACTCAAAATTTAATTTGTGTTCCACTAAAAGTTCGAGAAGGAAAAAATATTGGAGTTCTTCAAGTTATTAACAAAGTTAATGCAGGTATATTTGACACCACCGACCAACAATTACTAGAAGCTTTAGCGCATCAGGCTGCCATTGCACTTGAGAGACAACGATTACAAGAAAACATGCTGGAAAAGGAACGTCAATTAACGATTGAACGTAAAGAGCGTGAAAAGGAAGCAGCAATTTCCTTCTCAAAGGGTGTTGAAGAGGAAAGAGCCCGAATAGCAAGGGAATTACATGACCATATTCTTGGAATTATAAGTACAACTATGAGGAAAATGCAACATGAGCGAATGTCCATTTCTTCAGAAAACACTAAAGTTTATCTTGAAAAAACACTTGAAGATTTAGATGAATTAAGTAGCGATATTCGTGCTATCATGGAAGATTTGAAACCAATGAGTTTACAACATTTTGGCTTGGCACATGCTATAGAAATTGTAGCACTTAAATTGATCGAATCAACGGAAAAACCAACTCGATTAATCACCAATCTAACTTTGGATGATTGGAAAGGCAATGATTTTGAGATGATTACCATTTATAGAATTATTCAAGAAGCTCTTCAAAATGCTGTAAAACATGGAAAACCTAACAATATCACAATTTCAACTAAATATGATTCGTCAAATTGTTTACAAATTTGTATTGAGGATGATGGTATTGGGTTCAATATAAATCACGTAAAAGAAGAACAATCGAAACATTTTTTAAAGAGTGGAAACGGTTTGTTGAATATGGAATACCGCGCCTCAACTATAAATGCATCTATTTATTGGCAATCGGCACCCGCAAAAGGAACTCGGTTTTTATTAAATCTAAATAAAACAGCCTAAGCTCTTAAGACTTCTTACTATTTTCCCATAATTCAGAAAGTGACAATAAAGCCATGAAATCTTTGTTCTTTAAGGCATCTTCAATTTTTGAATAGGTACTTGGGAATTCTCCTAAGTTCTGAATGCGAATATTCAAGGCTTCCCAGTCTGCTACTTCAATTTCTTCTAATAATTTTTTCCCCAACTCACCCATACTTTCTATTTCTTCAATAATTTTTTTTGATTCGCTTGGTATTGTCTCATTTTGTTGCACTTGCTCATATTCAACATACTCGTATTCTAGCTGTAATAATTCAGCCATTTTTTGATATAAAATGCTTTCCTTAAATGGCTTTAATAAGAAATCATCAAAGCCAGATTTTTTTGGATCTTTTGAGTTATTATCAAATCCACTAGCTGATATGGCTAGAATCTTCACGTCTGATATATGTTTTAAACGAATTATTTTGGTTGATTCAACACCATCCATAATTGGCATTCGTAAATCCATCAAAATTAAATCAGGATTAAATAACTCGGTCATTTCAATTGCTTCTTTTCCATTATAAACGGTTGAGCAAATAAAACCAATAGGCACAAGCAATTCTTGGAGAAGTGTATGATTGTATTCAATATCATCAACAATCAAAATTTTCGGATTTCGACCATTTTTTATTTTTCTTTGTTTGTTCACAGGTTCATTCACAATCATAGGCGGTGTTTCCACCTCATAAACAGGTATTTTCAACTTGAACATAGATCCTTTGTTTATTTCACTTTTCACTTCTATACTCCCACCCAACAATTTTATTAATCGTGAAGAAATGGCAAGTCCTAACCCTGTCCCTTCAGAATAATTTATCTTTGAATTTGCCTGTTGGAAAGGCTCGAATATCTCATTGAGCTTATCTTCACTAATTCCACGTCCTGAGTCTTCTACACTTATACATAATAAACCTTTTGTAGCTTGTTTTCCGAAAGACTCAGACAAATGTAATTCAATAGGCGACCAATTATATTTAGTTGAAATGGAAGAAACGTCTCGTTCATAGCAGGTTTTTATTTTCACGAATCCATACGTTGTGAATTTTTTTGCATTACCAACCATGTTTATAATTATTTGTCTTATTTTGCCTGCATCTGAAAAGCAAAAATCTGGTAGATTAGGCTGACTCTCCATTATTAATGCTAATCCTTTTGCCTGAACATCTAAGAGAAATAGATTATTGATATCGGCTAATAATTGAGTTAGAGAAAAATTGTCATAATTAATTGGCATTTTGCCAGCTTCAATCCTAGAAATATCTAAAACCTCATTTATCATATCTAATAAATGGTTCCCACTATTCAACATGGTTTCAATATAGGAAACTTGTCTAGGCGTTAAATTCGTCTCCTTTGATAATATCTGTGAAAAGCCAAGAATGGCATTCAATGGCGTTCTAAGCTCATGCGATATTCCTGCTAAAAATGCAGATTTTGCCTGATTCGCTTTTAAAGCATCATTTTTTGATTCAATTAGATAATTTTCAATTCTTTTCTGCCTAGTAATGTCATGTGAGATCATTACAAAGCGATAATCATTTTCATCATCATATCTAATTACTGAACCTGCTGTGTTATACGTTCTCCAAGTTCCATTTTTGTGCATCATTCGATACTCAGATAATGTTAACAAACCAATATCTCTGAGCTTACGCACTTCTTCTCGAATTCTAGGTTCATCATCAGGATGAATGAAATCGTAAGCATTTTTATGTATTATCTCATCTACAGTATAGCCTAATAAGGTTTCATGCGAAGGACTACAATAAATCAAAATGCCTTTGGCATCGATCATTGAAATTAAATCGGCTGCATTGTCTGATATTTGGCGAAAAATAAATTCATTTTTTTCTAAATCTCGTGTCCGATTTTTAATTTCCTTTTCTAAAAATTCATTTTGATGAATTAGTTTTTTTTCTCTGTAAGAAATCCCCCAATAGATGATTAAACCTGAGAATACCACTATCAAAATGTAAAATTCAGATGTTTCATAATAGGGTGGTACAATTCGAAGCGTGAACGTTGATATCTTATCAGTAAATACTTTATCATTATTTGACGTATTAAACTCAAACAAATATTCACCTGAGTTCAGGTTTGTATAGATTACTGAATTCTTACCTGTTTTCTCTCTCCAATTTGTATCAAAACCTACCAGTTTAAAGCGATATACATTTTCTTCTGGAGAAGTAAATTCTAATGAATTCATGATTATTTCGTAAACATGTGAACCATAATCAAACTCAATTTCATCATTCGGTTTTAAATGAAATGTATAATCTTTATGACCTGTATTAATTCTTAATTCAGATATATATTGAGTAGGTTTATAATGATTATTCGCAATTTCATTTGGATTAAAGTAATTAACTCCATTTATTCCACCGAAAAAAAATAAACCCGTTTTGGAAACGGTGAACGCATTAAAATTAAACTCTGAACTAGAAAGCCCATCAAATTGAGAATAATTCCGAATTCTTCTACCTATAGCCTTTGTACTATCATCAATTAACTGACTTATTCCCCTGTTTGTACTTATCCAAATTGAATTTAATTTATCTCTTGTAATTCCATATACATAATCGTTTGAAAGACCGTCCTTCATTGTGTACACATAAATAGTAGAATCCAGGAATCTATTGTAATAAACTAGACCATTTTCTGTTCCTACCCAAAGATTTCCATCTTTATCTTCCGTCATCATATTCGTTGTTTGACTAGGGTTGATTGCTTTTTCCTCAGGAAAGATTTTAAACGTCTTAAATAATTTTGTATCGACATTGTAACGACTAATTCCTTCGTCATGAGTTAACCAAACAGAGCTGTCTTTTGCAAAATAGAAATCCCAAATGGTGTTTACAGGCAAACTTGTCTCTTTAATTTTATCTTGCTTAAACCAATCTAATTCTCTAGTTACAGGATCATAAACCCCCATACCATTTACTGAACCAACAAATAATAAATCATAATTTGAATTATATTCTAAGACATTGATATAGGGAGACTTAGTTATTTCATTAGCTTTAATTTTTTTGTACTCTTTCGTTATTCTATTAATTTCATAAATACCCGAAAAAGTAGTGCCGACCCAAATAATATCATTTTTTCCAGTAACGGAAATCATAAAATCTCCAACAGCTCGAATAGGTTCATTTATTTTATCTAATACAAAAGAACTTTTCGTAAAATTTTTATTTATTATGGCTAAACCTGTTTCAGTTACAACCCATAACTGATTTTCTTTATCCTCATATATTGACCAAATTATTGGACTTGGTAATAATTGATTGCTAATTGAGTTAAATTTTTTCGGTTTTAAATCTATTACTAAACTTCCATTTAATTCTGTTCCAATCCACAAATTTTCTGACCGATCTAAATACATACTATAAACTCTGTAGTATGTATTATCTTTATTAAAGCCTAATTCTTCATAAAATGTGTCTTTTTCTCGATTATATTCATATAATCCTAAACTATTTCCTACCCAAAACCTTCCTTTATAATGCAATTGAGAAAGTATATTTGAACCAAATGCAGCCCCATCAGTACTTACGGATCCATAACTATAGGCTTCTTCCTTTTGGGGGTCAAATCGAAACAATCCACTTTGTCTTGTACCTAACCAAATATCACCAGAAACAGGGTCTTTTGAAATAGATAAAATGTCTTTCGGAAAATCATACCTACCCTCTACTTTAATTGAAGCATAATGTATTAAGGTATCTTTATTTTCATCATACCTTAATAATCCAGAATCAAATAAGCCTATCCATAGGGTTCCATCTTTGCCTTCTACAACTTTGTTAATATAATCATTAGGATAATTCGATTTTAATGCAAAACTGGGCTTGTAAAATGTTACACCGTCATAGGTATAGACTAAACTATTCCAAGTTGCTATCCATATCCTGCCTTTACTATCTTCAAATAAATCAAATATATGCTGGTGTGGTATTCCTGTTAGCTCATTCTTTTTTGATGTATCTATCGGAACATGATAAAAGCTTTGCTTTTCTGCTTCAAAAATATTTAATCCACGATTTGTTCCAGCCCATATTCTTCCCGTTTTATCATACAAAAGAGCATTAATCCACCCATTTGAAAGTGAAGTTGAATCATCTCGTTCATATTTAAAAACATCAATTGTTAGTCCATTATATCTGTTTAAACCATCATTCGTTGCCAACCACAAATATCCAAGTGAGTCTTGAACAATGTTTGTTACTGTATTTTGCGATAAACCAAATTCATCCCCAATATTTCGGTAAGAAAATTCGTATTTTTTTTGCGCTTTAACCCCATAAGCTAGCGTTAACACAAATAAAATTTGTGAAATAACTTGGAAAATAAAACACCACTTTATACTAAGCTTCATAGACACGCTGCCATTAAAAAAGTAATCTAATAATAATTTAACCTAAATCGTAAAATAATTTCTGAAATGAATATTGACACACTCGATTTTTCTAAAAACCAAGGTTTAATTCCAGCTATCATCCAAAATGTACATAATGGTCAAGTTTTAATGCTTGGTTATATGAACAAAGAGGCGCTCAAACTTACCTTAAGTACCCGAAAAGTAACATTTTTTAGTCGTTCAAAACAAGCAATTTGGCAAAAAGGTGAAACTTCTGGGAATTTTCTTCATGTAGATTCTGTTCAAGCTGATTGTGATAATGATTCTCTCTTAATTTTCGCTAGTCCCGATGGTCCTACTTGCCATACTGGTAATACAAGTTGCTTTTTTGAACTAAAGGAAACACACAATAGCCAACAGTTCTCATTTCTTTCTAAACTCGAGAATTTGTTAATCGAACGAAAAGAATTAAAACCTGAGGGATCTTATACAACTAAAATGTTTGCAAAAGGTCTAGATAAAATTGCTCAAAAAGTTGGTGAAGAAGCAGTAGAAACCGTAATTGCAGCCAAAAATGACCCTGCTGATGAATTTATTTATGAAGCTGGAGATTTATTATTTCACTTAATGTTATTATGTGTTCAAAAAGAAATTCCACTCAAAACAATAATTGATGAACTAGAAAGTAGAAACAAATAATAAATTTTTTAATCAAAAAAAACGTTTAGTCCATCAGCTCGGAATAATTCATACAGTTTATCACTATAAATCTGAGCTTTAGCTAAATAGCGCTCATCTTGTAAAAGAATTAACGTTGCTAGTTGCTTATGTGATTCTCTAAATTCACCCATATAATAATAAGCGTGAGCTTTGTACCAAAATAATGAAGCTAAAACTTTTGCATTTTTGGGATATCTAGATTGAACCGTTCTACTCATTTCAATCGCTTCTTGATATCTTTTACCTGCTAGTCTTAACTCAATCGTATAACACCATAAAAACATATCCAATTTTTCAGGTTTTTCTTCATATAATTCTAGTTGTAATAAGGAATCAGCTTTAGCGTATAAGCCATTAACAACAGCCTGCTCAATTAATATGGCGTTTTCTGAGATTTGTATCATTTCTTCAGTTGGAAATTCTTGTGGAACATAATTTTTCATAATTCTAGTATCCATAAATAGCTCTATATATATCGCTACTAAAATAACAATTAGACTAAAAGCTCCTAAAGAAGCCACTAAACTTGGCATATCTATTAAACCACTTCCCTTTGCAGGTTTAGCTCTTCCCGATTTTAGTAATTCTTTTGCTTTTTCAGGGTCAATTGATTTATAATCTGGATTTCTATTCATTTTTTTAATAATTCGAGCCAGGAAGCCCATTAGGGGAAAAAAGAATTGGTTTAATCGAGGGATTTTCAAGGTCGATTAGTAATTGTTCTTTAAAAAAATCGGGCTTAATCGTTAAGCGCTTAAACTCTTCGAATGCTACAAAAGCTGTATCAAGAATATATTGATTTACTGTTTCTGGGTCGGTACCAACAAGGATTTCCCCACTCTCGTAACTGCATTTAAAATAGAATTCTATAGCATGCCATGGTCTATTTATGTACTCATGAATATACCAAAGCTCGTTTACTTTAACCCTAATTCCTGTTTCTTCAATTAGTTCTCTTTTAACGGCTTCTTGTAACGTTTCCCCAAACTCAACTCCTCCACCTGGTGGCATCCAATAAGGAAAATCTAGAATCGGAGTTTTTAATTGAACAAGCAAAACAGAATTCTGATGAATCAAAATTCCGTTTGCTCTAACTCGTACTTTATAATTTAATTGTGTATCTGACACGAAAACTCACTTATGAGTTCAACAAAGCGGCTGCAACAAAAGAACAGAATAAGGGATGAGGTTTCCCAACGGTACTTCTATATTCTGGGTGAAATTGAGTTCCAACAAACCATGTATGTTCTGGAATTTCAATAATTTCAATCAAATCTTTATCAGGATTAATTCCAGAAAAAACCATTCCAGATTCAGCTAATTTATATCGAATATCGTTATTCACCTCAAAACGATGTCTATGCCTTTCTGAAATATCAATCTCTTGATACGCAGAAGCAGCGTGAGTACCCTCTTTTAATCTACATGGATACATTCCTAAACGCATGGTTCCACCTTTTCGGGTTAAACTACGTTGATCATGCATCATGTGAATAATTGGAAATGGAGTTTTTTCATCAAATTCGGTCGAATTCGCAAATTCCAAATTACACACATTTCGAGCAAATTCGATCACACTTACCTGCATTCCCAAACAAATTCCGAAAAATGGAATATTTTGCTCTCTTGCAAATTTTACGGCAGCAATCTTTCCTTCAATTCCACGTCCACCAAAGCCAGGTGCTACTAAAATTCCAGAAACATCACCTAATAATTCAGTTACATTTTCTTCATATAAATCATCAGACTGTATCCATTTTATTACAACTTTGCAGTCATTAACTGCACCAGCATGAATAAACGCTTCAGTTATTGATTTATAAGAATCATGATGTTCAACATATTTTCCTACTAAAGCAATATTTACCATTTTGGATGGATGCTTAACTTTACTTACAAATTCTCTCCATTTATCAAGATCAGGATCGTGTCTTGGCTGAAGATTTAATTTTTTAATTACTCTTACATCAAGTCCTTCTTCAGCCATTAATAGGGGAACTTCATAAATTGATGTTGCATCTAAACTAGCAATTACATCAGCACGCTCAACATTACAAAACAATCCAATTTTTCTTCTAATACTATCATCAATAGGTACTTCGGCTCTACAGACTAAAATATCAGGCTGTAAACCTGACTCATAGAGTGTTTTTACACTATGCTGCGTTGGTTTTGTTTTTAACTCGCCAGCAGCTTTTAAATATGGAATTAATGTTAAATGAATGGATAATGCATTTTCTTTACCAACCTCATACCGCAATTGGCGCATTGCTTCTATATATGGTAATCCTTCAATATCTCCAACGGTACCACCAATTTCAATAATAACAACATCAAAATTGCCAGATTTTCCTAAATGTAAAACACGGCTTTTAATCTCGTCTGTTATATGTGGAATAACTTGAACCGTTTTTCCTAAGTAAGCTCCTTCTCGTTCTTTTGTAATTACATCGAAGTAAACTCGTCCAGTTGTTACATTGCTTTGTTGCGAAGTGGGGATATCTAAAAATCGTTCGTAATGACCTAAATCTAAATCAGTTTCTGCACCATCGTCGGTTACATACACTTCTCCATGTTCATAGGGGTTCATTGTTCCTGGATCCACATTGATGTAGGGATCCAATTTCATTACTGTTACTTTTAAACCTCTGGCTATTAAAAGTCGGCCAAGTGAGGCGCAAATGATACCTTTTCCAAGTGATGACGTTACACCACCTGTCACAAAAATATACTTTGTGGTCATGAATTCTGTTTCGGGTGAATGGATAACAAAGATAGGGTTAGATTCCTTCGTTTTACAAATAAAATATACTAATTTGTCATTTTTGTCTTTCCTGTATGAATACGCAGTAAATCATTACCCCATTTAGATTCTGGAGTTATCTTTCGCCATGCGTCTGAAATACTTAATGAATCTGTTCTCTTTGAGACAAAGGCAAATGATGCAAATTTTTCTGCTTCCGCTTCTTCCTCTATTTTAAAAGGCTGAATGCTTCTTCCATTCCCAATGGCTCCATTAAAAGTTAGAAATCCTTCTAATAGACTCTGAACATTGTGTTCAACTGCAATTTTTAAACTAGATCCTCCAAATTCTGCTTCTAATAAAAACTCTGAACGTTTTCTATAATGACCCGCTTCATAATGACCAAAAAAATGATACACTACTGCTGAATACGTATCGACCGATAAACTGTCCCAATTTTGTAACATTGAACTCGAAAAAATAGCATAACTTGGTGGCACATAAGTTAAAAAGCTATTTATTGAATCAGGGTAAACCCAAAAAGACCATTTAAAAGTTCTTTCCTTTTTTTTCTTCTGAAAAATCACTTCTTTCTCAACATCTTGCTGAATCCCTTCAAATAGTTTTACTTTTTTTTTATCGACTATTTTTTTGTACCCATCTTTTAAAAAAGTATCCTCTATGCCTAATACTGTTTGTTGAGAATAAGAACCTGATGAATAGGGTGCTAAAATTTCACGATTACATGATAGAATTAAAAATGTAAAACAGAATAAACTTAGCTTTTGCATACACTAAGATACAAATGTACCAGAAAAAAAATTGAGAGCAGCTCGTATAACTTAAAGCTTGTTTTGAAAAAAAAGCAGAGCTTCTTGAACCTTTTTACTTTGTTTATAAAGCATAACCAAGTTCAAGGCAAAAACAGCTAACAAACCAATTAACCATATTGGAGTCAAACTTGTAACTCCATATTGATGAGAAAGGAAAAAAATGGCTACAAAAGCAGCGTTTGCAACTAATAAACCCTTAATTTTTTTTCTTCTTTTTTCTAATAGAGCGATTTTATCTGAATCACTTTCAGGAATAGCTTTCCCTTTAAGTTCTAATTTGAACAAATAATCGTACTGTTCTTCAGCACTCATAACTTAATTTTGTGAATTTATAACTCGTTTGATTGCTTCTTTATATAGGTTATCTAATTCACTCTTCTCGCTAAGCAACTCATATAATTGATATAAACCAATCATTGTAGAAACGCTTCCAAAAATACTCATCAAAGAAGCAAGCCATAGAGGTGAAATATGCCCGATAATCGATAAGGTTACGACACACAAACCTATACAAAAAAGTGCTATAGCAGAAACTAATGTTAATGGAGATGCCGCTTTCATGCGACTAATAATTGCTCCATTTAAACCATTTTGTAAGGGTTTTTTCCTTACTTTTGGTTCACGGGTAAACTGACCGCTGTTGTTTGAATTGTTTGATTTCGTAATCATTTGATAACTGAGCCTAGTTGAACTTTGATTAAAATAATAAATTGCTTTTACATATCTAAATTAAATATCGGAAATGTCTGAAAAACATGAATTTTATATCTACGGACGAAATCCCATAATCGATAAATTGACTCGGAATGCTGATGAAGTATCCAAGGTATATATAAAAGAAGGAACAAATGATTCCCAGATTAAACACATTCAACATTTGTGTTCTGAAACGAAGGTACCTGTTAGTTTTGTTCCAGGTAGAAAACTTTCAGAAATGGTTGGCAGAGGAGTAAACGACCAAGGAGTTGTTGCACTTACTAGCCCTGTTGCCTATTCAGATTTTGAAGATTGGAGGAAAGAGGCCGACCCAACTACAAATCCAGTTATTGTTGCGCTTTCAGAAATTGAAGACCCAGGAAATTTTGGTGCCATAATGCGTAGTGCAGCTGCGGCAGGTGTTGATGCCATTTTAATTCCTAAACACCGCCAAGTTCCCATTACACCAGCTGTAATCAAAACCTCAGCTGGGACTGCAGGTATTGTACCTTTAGTTCGAGTTGGAAATTTAAATCAAAGTATTAGTGAGTTAAAAGATTCTGGCTTTTGGATTGCAGGGCTCGATGCTACTGCGGAATCTCCTATTTGGAATCATGACTTTAACCGACCATTAGTACTTATTTTAGGCAGTGAAGGTAAAGGAATTCGTGAAGCAACACTGAAATTATGCGATTTACGTCTAAAAATTCCCATGATGAATCAAATTGATTCTTTGAATGTTGCAGCAACCGCTGCTGTAATTTTATTTGAAATTCTTAGACAAAAACAATCTTAATTTAACCAATAGTTATTTTTTTGATAGTAAATCCGAACTCAAGTCCCGTTTCAGTTTCTATTGCAAACGGGGTGCCTCCAAAATGAGAGATAACCATTCCACAAAAAGCTAACCCTGCACCCGTAGTCTTTATAATTCCTTTAGAAAAACTCTCCCCGTTTTCATTTGAAAACTTTTCCAGATATAATTGTGAAAAAAGATCAATATCTTGATTCTTTAATCCCTTAAAACAGACTCTAATCTGATTACTCGAACCTATCTCTCTAACTGAAAATCCTATTTCAGCACAATTAGAACTGAGTAATACTACTAATTGAAATAAATTATCCAAACATCGGCGAAGTGCATCTTGATCAGCATCACAAAGTAATTGTTGTTCAATTTCTTTTTCGATTTTTAATTGCTTTTTTGACCATAAAAACTTGTTGTCAAGATAAACAGCCTGTGCTAAGGCACTTAAATCTAACGATTCAATTGTAAATGCAATTACGTCTTCACTTAAAAAAATTAAATCTGACCAATTTTGTAATTGATCTACAAATTTTTGGGAAATTGTTTGAATATAATTTACTTGCCAAAGTGCGGCTGAAAAATCGAACGCATCCCCAACTTCTTTCTGAGCCTCTTCAATGCTTCCAGCAAGCAACTGAGAAAACATCGAAATATTCCCAACAGGACCCTTTAAATCATGCGTTAATAAACCTATTGTTTTACTGTTAATTTTCATAAAAATAAAAAAAAATCCGTACCAGATTTATTTCTGGCACGGTATTTCCAAGGATATACTACTTAAGCAAGATTTGCAACTATTTCTGATTCTGCAAAGAAATAGGCTGCTTCAATTTTTCCGTTCTCTACTGAATCGGATCCATGAACACAATTTTCACCAACACTTTCAGCAAATAGTTTACGAATTGTACCTTCGTCTGCATTTGCAGGGTTTGTAGCACCAATTAATTTACGATAATCAGTAACTGCATTTTCTTTTTCCAAAACCATTGGTACGCATGCGCCTGAACTCATAAAATCAACTAATTCTCCAAAAAATGGACGATCGCGATGAACATCGTAAAATCCACCAGCTGTGTCTTTGGTTAAACGGGTTAATTTCATTGCTAAAATTTTGAATCCAGCTTCCTGAATACGACGTGTTACTTCTCCAATCAGATTTTTACGTACGCAATCTGGTTTTAAAATTGCAAGTGTTCTTTCAACTGCCATTGATTTACTCTTTATTTATTTTGTTTTATAGATTCTTCCAATCTTATTCAAAATAGTTCAATTTTGATTCATTTGAATAAAACTTTGAAATGTGATTCTGTATAGGTGATTTTTACAGACTCAAAAGATACTGAAACTTAGACTTAGGTTACAGTAAACCTACTTTTAAATGTTTTTCTTATTTCCATTTTTATCGAATATTTTTCGAATCAGCAATGTTGATTAATATTTTTTTGATCTTGATAGCGATTGAAAAATGAAAGAAAACAAAGAACTCATTTCTGAGTTTACTCCAAAAAGTAGTTTTTAGCAAACTATTCGTCGAATTCGTAGGATTTGGAAGGTTAAAAACCGAAAGAATCGACTTTTTGGAGTGAACTCATTTCTTAATTACTCAAATTCAGACTTCGTTTCTAAACAAACTTCACTAGTTTTTACAAAAAAAGGTCAACCCGTACCCCGACACCATTCGAAGAACCACGAAGTGCTATCACTGTCCAATATCTTATTACGCCATAAGCAGTTCTTTTGAATAGGTTAAGTTCTAAGACTGAAATGCTGAATCGGGACACGGGATGACGAAATGACGAAATGACGAAATGACGTAAGTAAAATAATAACTAGATTTTGCGCATAGCTTATTGTTTTTATTTTTTGCAAAATTGAATCTTTTTTAAAATTAATAAACTTTACAAAAGGTCTAAGTCCGAATTTGAGTTAATTAGTAGATTTTTCAACTATTGAGTATTCACTTAAATTTGTTAAAAATAAAATAATCTACGATGTCTTATGATTTAAAAGGGTTCAAAACATGAAAATTGACACTATATTTAGTGAGTAATATATTCAATCAATCACTTGTAATGAGTTAACCAAAATGTTCAGAAATTAATTTCGGCTCAGATATATAAGTGACTACCGATTTCTTTTCATTAAAAAACAAATCAATTTTACCCACATTTATTCCAGCAAAACCAACTTGATTTACAATTACGTCTCTTCCAATTTTATTTTTAACTAAAGTCGGTTTTTCCAAAAATGTATGTGTATGCCCACCAATAATTAAGTCAATATATTCAGATTCTGCGGCTAGTTTTAAATCGTTAGGACGTTTTGGGTCATCAGGATATTCATAACCAATATGACTTAAACAAATTACATAATCACATTTCAAATACTTTTTTAGATTTGATGAAACACCTTTTCCAACATTTATTGCTTCTCTGTAAGTAAAGCCTTTGTGGTTTTCCTCTAAAACGAGCGTATTAAAATCAATTCCTAATCCAAAAATCCCGATTCGTATTCCATTAACATCTTTAATGATATAATTCTTGATACTTTTTCCAAATCGTTTATCATCTATTCTGTAATTCGAATTTACGACAGGTAGTTTTAAGCTCTGTAACGAATCTAAAAGACCATCAACACCATTATCAAATTCATGATTTCCTAAAGTGGTGGCATCATAATTAATTTCAGACATCAGATTATAATCTAACTTGCCCTTAAATAAATTGAAATAAGGAGTTCCTTGAAAAACATCGCCTGCATCGAGTAATAAGGTATGTGGATTTTCCGCTCTAACTTGCTTAACGAACTTTGCTCTTCTTGCAAAACCACCCATATTTGCATAATGAAGATGATCTAAAGGAAATGGATCAATTCTAGCATGAGTATCATTTGTATGTAAAATAGTTATTTTTTTAAGTTTTGAATCAGTTGAAAGAAATACTCCAAATGATTGTCTAGGCAATAAAGCAAAAGTACCTAAGAGTTTTAAAAAGTCTTTTCTTTTCAAAATCGTACTCTCCCATCTAATCTAGCTTCTAAAACTTTTCGATTCTTAACGTACTCAAGTATAATCTCACGAATAAGCACATTTGTTTCTTCTTTTTTTTGAATCTTCCATAATTCTGGGATAAATCCACCACCATTTACCAAATAGTCATTTGTTGCAATAGAATACATTTTATTTTTTTCTATTGGTTGACCAGACACCACTATGTCTTCAGCTTTATGGTTCACAATTCTGAAACGAACGCCACTTAAAGGTTCCCCTCCAATTTTTGCGATTTCATTAAGAATCTGTTTTAATTCTTCCCCGTTTACATACAAAATGGATAGTTTATTTTCGAAAGGCATTAATTCATAAACTAGACCTATTGTTATTTCGCCAGAACCTATGTCAGTTCTAAGCCCACCTAAATTTACTAAACCAATATCAACATTTTTTTTTAACAGGAGAGATGCTCGCTCTCTTAGTGATTCTGCAATAATATTTCCTAAACTACTTTCTGGTTTAGCACGTGTCAAATTGGTTTTGGCCAATCCCACTTTAACATTCATAGTTTTATTTAATGAATCCTGAAAAGGTTTAATTATTCTCCAAATTGCAGAATCTACCCCGATTGTTTCTCCTATATTTTGCAATCGAAGCTCATAATAGGATAACTCGTAATCTTTTTTTGACTTTTCTACCGTCTGACAACTCCAGACTACCGAACTTAGAATAAATAAAACGAATAATACAAAACTGTGAAAACGCATTTCTCTAATTGCCGTTCATCATACGTTTCATAAGCATATCTTGAAAAGATACTAATTGGACATTTTTGGGAACCCCTACTTTCGACGCTTCAACTTTACCTTTTTTAACTTCGGTAATTTCGACTTGTGAGACAAGGGTTCCTTTTTTATAACTGTAAACAGCCATAGGAAACGCTCCTTTTTTTAACCATTTATTACTACCGGAAACAACGGTATCTAGGAAATCCCAATCTTCAGCTAACATACCTAAATTCACGTTTAAATCTGTACTTAACCATACATGTAACTCTTGATTTGGCTCGTCTGTTGATGTTACAATGGTTTTTGTAGCTTTATAACCAGCTATTTTTTTTGTTTCTTTAGTTACTTTAAGTGTTACCTTGGGTTCACTTTTTTCATTTTCTTCACCACCAAATTGTTTAGCCATATTCTTAACTATGTTCATCATAGCTTCTATATCAGCTTTTGAAATTTTTAGCGCCTCATTCTTCAAGTCTTTTGAATGTATAACTAAATCTTCCAAATCTAGACGTATTAAAACCTGCGAAACATCGTCGGTACCTAACATTTGCATATTTACCGTTCTCTTATTACTCTCCACTTTTATTCTAGTAGGAGTTACAAATACATCAATAACAGAATTATCTTTTTTTTCGCCTGAAAAATTGGTTTGAATAATTTTCAAACGACCTTCAAAAAATGTTTGTGCTGAAACTGAAATACTTAGAACTAAGAGTAATAGGCTTGCGTGAAGCAGTTTTTTTATCATTTGTTTAACTAACATAATCATAAATTTAATTAAAATGGTCTTACTAAACCTAACAGAGTATTGATCCAGACTATTGTGTAAACAAGTAAAGAAAAGAAATAGGTTTTGCTCCACTGCGCATCAATTTCGCTCATAGTTGTACCTCCACTATTTATTAATCGCTTTAATTTTGAACTACCAGGCATTACAACTGCAAATACAATAATCATTGCCAGAAAAAATAGAACTTGCTTCCAAGCTAACCAACCATAATCTGCAAAATTAAACCAGCCAAATTTTGGACCAGATTTCAAGGACGCCATAATACCACCAGTAACAAAAATACCTAAGAAACCTAAATGACCGCCCATAGTACTGAAAAGTCTTTCTTTTCGCATTAATCCAAGTTTCCCATCAGTTGTTGCTTTTCTTATTTTAAAGAAAAAATAAATACTGATAAAAAAAGATGCTAACCAAATAAGGTAGGAAGCTATGTGAATGTTTTTAATTAATTCGTAGTTCATAAAATTTATTTAAATACCTGTTAATATTGATTTTGCTACCATTGCACGACTCAAACTTCCAATAAGTTTTCCTTCTTCAACAACAGGAAGTCTTCGAATATTTTTTGAGACCATGTAAGCCGCAGCTTTTTGAACATGCGTTGATCGCAGCACGGTAATCGGATTGGTGATTACAATACTCATAATCGTTTCTGATGCAGAAGTACGACCTTTCTCCATAAACAATCGAAAAATATCTTCTAGGGACAAACCTTCTGCTACATATTCATTGTATTTGGGCATACATTTTCTGATCAAATCGCCCTCTGATAATACACCAATGAAATTACCCAAAGAATCAACAACCATTAAATCACTCGTTCCAAATTTAATGAACGACTCTGAAGCATGGACTAACGTTGATGTCTCAGCAATAACTGGAGCCTCTTGTTGAAAAATATCACCGACTAACATATTAATCCTTCTTTCTGAGCAACATTGAGTGCAAATTTAACCAATGACATCATTATACATAGTACTAATAATCGTTTCATAATTTTTCTCAATTATTTTTCTCTTAACCTTCATTGTTGGGGTTAATTCGCCACTATCAACAGTAAATTCACTAGCTAATAGCTTGAATTTTCTAATTTTTTCATGAGAAGCCAAACTTTTCGAAAATGTTTTAACTTCTTTATCAAAAACAGCTACAATTTCTGGCTTTTTGATTAAATCGGAATAATCTTTATAGCTTATTCCTTGTTGTGAAGCATACGTTTTTAATTGCTCAAAATCAGGAACAATTAGCGCTGTTATGAAATTTTTCTTCTCACCTAATAATACTACCTGATCGACCCAAGTACTTGTTTTCAAGGAATCTTCAATTGGTCCAGGATAAATATTTTTACCACCAGCATTCACAATCATGTGTTTAATGCGGTCTGTTATACGTAAATATCCATTATCAAAACGACCAACATCACCGGTATGAAACCAGCCATCTTTGTCTATCACTTCCGCAGTAGCTTCAGGTTTTCCCCAATAACCTTTCATTATATTTGGTCCTTTACAAATAATTTCCCCATCTTCACTTGAAATAGAAGTAGGATAATCTTCCCCTTTAACTGCACAAATTATTTTTGAATCCGATAGGCGTTGAATTCCAATGGTGACTTCTGGGAAAACATGACCAACCGTTCCTAAGCGTTCAGCACCCACTGGATTTGCAGAAATAACAGGAGAGGTTTCAGTTAAGCCGTAACCTTCTGCGATGGGTAACCCAGCACTAAAAAAGAACTTAGCAACATCTGCATTTAAAGCGGCGCCACCTGAAATAAAAAATCTAATTTTGCCTCCTGTTCTATCTTTTAATTTTTGAAACACTAATTTATCTGCCAAATTCTTTTGAATAGAGATAATTCCACGTTTTCCTTGCCAGTATTTCTCACCAACTTCTAATGCCCAATTGAAAATAGCTTTTTTTACATTACTACCTTCCATTGCACTTTTCATTACCGTATTGTACACTTTTTCAAATAATCTTGGTACGCTTACAACAATAGTTGGATTAACTTCTGGCAAGTTTTTTGCAACAGTATCAACACTTTCAGCATAGTAGATTTCTGCTCCTGCGGCAAGAACAGCGTAATAACCACCTGTTCTTTCAAAAGCATGGCATAGGGGTAAAAAAGAAAGTAAACGATCTGTTTCTTGAACAGGAATTCTTGCAAGAGAGGCGTGTACATTCGTACAAATATTTGCATGTGATAACATTGCGCCCTTTGGTTTTCCAGTTGTTCCTGAGGTATAAATTAAAGTTGCCAAATCGTCTTCTTTTACCGCATTTATACGAGATTCTATTTCCGCAAAATTTTTTTCAAAGGCTTTTTTACCTTCATCTTTCACATTGTCTAGCAAACGAATAAAATCTTTTTCCAAATAGGCTTTGTTTTTCGGTGTCTCAAATGCTACTACTGCTTTTAATTCTGGGCAATTATCAAAAACATCAATTGCTTTTTTTAACTGAATGCCTGTAGATACAAAAAATAGTTTTGCAGTTGAATCTTGTAAAATGTATTCACATTGATCTGAGGGTAAGGTTGAATACAAGGCTACATTTACGCCACCAACAAAGTGCAGTGCCACATCAACTACTGCCCATTCATATCTGTTTTCACTTAAAATGGCAACTCTATCTCCTTTTTCAATTCCTGTTTCAACCATAAAAGACGCTAACTCATTTACGTCTTCAATAAAATGATCGTAAGTAAGGGAAGTAAATGGGACATTTGGAGAGGGTTTAAACCCAAATACAGATTTATTTTTGCCCTTGAAGTGAGCAAATAAATTGGCAAATAACTGAGGAATAGTCGAAAAAGGTACTTTTGAAGCCATAACACAAAGTTTGAATGATTAGAACGCAGAATTTTGATGTGTCCTATTTAGATAATCCAATAGAATCTCAATTTAATGAAAATTTCTATCTAACATGAATCAAAAATTTTCGGTAAAATAGGAATATTTTACCTATTCACGAACAAATTTAGAAATGGCTAATAGAGCAACAGAAGAAATTATCAGCGAGGTTAAAGATCTATTCAGGAACTATCTGAAAGAAAAAAAACATCGAATTACTCCAGAACGTTTCATGGTCTTAGAAGAAATTTATAGAAGTGATGGGCATTTCGATGCTGATGAAATTTATTTTAAAATGAAAGACAATAAGTCACGAGTTTCTCGTGCCACTGTATATAACACACTCGATTTATTGGTTGATTGTGGATTAGTTCAGCGGCAACAGTTTGGCAAAAATCAATCAGTTTATGAAAGAGCCTATTCTTTTCAACAACATGACCATATTATTTGTCAACATTGTGAAGCAGTTGTTGAATTTTGCGACCCTAGAATTCATGAAATTCAGCAAATGATGGAAAAACTTCATGGTTTCAAAATAAATGATCATTCTTTACATTTTTATGGCGATTGCAAAAACCCAGATACCTGTGAGAGAAAAAAAGAAATGAAAATTAAAAAAATGACCAAATTGACAATGAATTAAGTCCATTTATATTCCAGAAACATCTGTTTCAACAAGTTCATCAAACCAAGTTATCAAACTATTTAAACAATTTTTAATGGAGTTTAAATCTAAAATCGACTCTGTACGCAACACTTTAAGCAAATAGTCAATATTTTCAATATAATCTTCTACTTTTGGTGGCATTATAGAAAGTAAAGTATGATGAATTTTGTACAAGAGCGCATGAAGTTGAACTTTGAATAAATATTGTTCGAGTTGTGTATTTCCCGATTCTTCTGCAAATACCGACCATTCAAATAAGCGTAGCGTATGTTTAAACTCTTGAACAAATTTGCTCAGATTTTTTTTGTGATTAATTTGTTCTTCAAAATTATATCGCTTTTGGTTGAAAACTAATTTACGTAAAACAAAAAGAGCCGATAGTAGAACGGCACTTTTTGTTTCTGCGAAACTCACTTCATCAAAATTCGATTCAAAATCTGAGTTTATCTCATCTTCGGCCATGTAGATGGATTTTTACGCCATTGATTCAACAATTCTATTTCACTTTCATTGACATAGCCATTTTCCAAAGCCACTTGTATGAGTGTAGGATAATCTGTTAATGCAAACATTGCAATACCTTTTTCTTCAAATAAAGTATTTGCTACATCAAAGCCATAGGTAAAAATACTATTTACTTGAGGTACCGATGCTCCAACAAACTGTAAGGCATCAACAACTGAAATTGCAGAAGCTCCCGTTGAAATTAAATCTTCTATTACTATCGTTGATTGACCTTTTTTAACGCCACCTTCTATTTGATTTCCCATTCCATAGTTTTTGGCTTTTGAACGCACATAAGCCATTGGTTTATCTAATAGATCAGCAACCCATGCTGCATGTGGAATACCTGCTGTAGCCGTTCCCGTAATTACATCTACATTTGGATTTGTTTCCAGAATATGACGTACAAATTCACTTGCGATTCGTTTTCGAATAGTTGGATAGGTTAAGGTAAGTCTATTATCACAATAAATTGGCGAGTTCCAGCCTGATGACCAAACAAAAGGCTCGTTAGGTCTTAATAAAACTGCATTTATTTTTAATAAAGTAAGAGCAAGTTCTTCGGCAAAAGCCGGATTTATGAGTTTCATATTTTATAAGTACATTAGTGCAACATGTCAGTTAATGTGAATTCCTCCACTAACGAAATTAATCCCAATTGGATTGCACCTTTTTACGGGTTTTGATTAATTATTTAGTGTAATCTTTTTACCGTTAAACTGAAAAATATAGATTCAGAAATTTAAATTTTTGCCATTACTATGACAGTTTTATCTGAATCCGTTTCAGAAGGATCCGTTGTTTACTCTGGAATTTTACAGAACCATAAATATAAGCAAAATAAGGCAGATTGCACTGTATATACCTGCAAGAATATCATCAAATAAAACTCCATGTGCTTTTGGATAACTTTGCAAATAATCAATCCCTAAAATTTTACTTACATCGAATAAACGAAACAAGCCAAAAGCCAAGGCAGAACCTACATATAAATCCACATTCCAACTCACTACAGGAATAAGTGTTATCCCTATTCCAACCCATTCATCTAAAACATAAGCACCAGGATCAGCGCCAAATCTTTTCTCACATTCATCATAAAAATAATAGTTGCCCCAAACAGAAACAGCTATAAAAAAAAGAAGTCCAGCTATTCCGAATACCCAAACTGAACAAAGTGCAACAATTAAACCTGACAAAGTTCCAAATGTACCCGGCGCCATAGGACTAAAACCAAAGCCCAAACCTGTCCCAAAAAAATAATGCCATTTAGGTGAAAGCATAGACTTCGTTTATTTAAACAATGATTTATTTTTAAACAAATATTCTATTCCTGAATAAACAGTAATTAATGCCACTGCATAAAGCGAATAGGTTAAGATACCTGAAGTAAACATTTGATTAGAAAACGCTGCAATTGGTGTTTCTAATTTTCTAAATGCTCCAAAAAATAAAGCCACATACAAGAAAATCATCTGCAAAAGTGTTTTAACTTTTGCTAAATAACGAGTTTCTATCATCTGTCCTTTGTTTTCTGCCCACATTCTAAAACCAGTTATGAAAACATCTCTAACTAAAATTGCAGCAATGGCCCACCAAGGAAAAGTGAGGGGAAATAAGATAGGCAAGGTCACAAAACCACTAATCGTTAAAAATTTATCGGCGAGAGGATCCAAAAATATTCCAAAATTTGAACTTACTTTGTAAGCACGTGCAAAATACCCATCAAAAAAATCTGTAAGAGCAGCTATGGCAAAGATGAAAATTCCAAGTAAGCGCAATTGGACAGAATTACTTAAATAAAAGCCTAAGAAAACAAATGCCAATACTATTCGAGAAACCGTTAATATATTTGGAATGTTATGCTTCATTATTTTTTCACAAACACAATTGTATTAATTTCAGAACACGATTTAATGTATGTTATATACTCAAATTTTTAGCAAAAATAATAAAATTATTCCTCAAAACAGAATCAATCCATGAAAGCAGCAATTCTTACCATTGGAAATGAATTACTCAATGGCGATATCGCAAATACGAATGCCTCTTGGCTAGGCCAGCAATTTACAAGCCTTGGAGTTACGGTAACAAGTATGATTACCATAGGCGATTCGCTTAGTGATATAAAAAAAACGTTTGCATCGATTTCTGAAGAAGTAGATTGCGTAGTTGTAACTGGTGGGCTAGGCCCAACTCATGATGATATCACAAAAAAAGCTTTTCAAGAATATTTTAAATGTGGATTGCGACGTGATAATGAAGTGTTAGATTTTGTGAAAAGTTTTTTTGATAAAAGAGGAATACCCTTTTCAAAATCAAATTACATGCAAGCTGATGTGTTAGATAGTTGTGAAATTCTATTTAATTCTTGGGGAACAGCACCTGGAATGTGGGTCGAAAAAGATAAAACTTGTTGGATTATTTTACCTGGCGTTCCAAACGAAATGAAACAAATATTCATTACTCGTGCTATTCCAAAATTGCAATCATTATTCATTAAACCTATTCTAATTAAAAATATATACTTATCACTAGCCGGAATTGGAGAAAGTACCCTGGCAGATGCTAAGTTAGGGGACTTAGAACGTTTATTATCAGATTCTGTTAGTGTTGCGTATTTACCCCATCACGATGGAATCACATTACGTATTACTGCAACTGGAACTGATGAACTTACTGTACAAAAAGACTCCGTAAGAATTCAAGAGTTTATAAAACAACAAGCGGGAGAATACATTTATTCTGAATCAGGACTTTCAATGTCTGAAACGGTTGGTAAGTTATTGAAACAAAAAAAATGGACCATTTCACTAGCTGAAAGTTGTACAGGCGGTGGAATAAGCCGTGCTCTTACGCAAATTCCTGGCTCAAGTGAATATGTTATTGGAGGAATTGTTGCTTATGATAACTCCATAAAGACGAAAGTTTTAGGTGTAAATGAACAAACGCTACAGAATTTTGGAGCGGTTTCTTCAGAGACAGCTATTGAAATGGCAAAAGGAATTAGAAAACTCATGGGAACTAATGTAGGTCTTTCTGTAACAGGAATCGCTGGACCTGAAGGTGGTACAGAACAAAAGCCCGTTGGAACGATTTGGTTTGGAGTATCTACCCCTGACGAGAGCTTTACTTTTTTAGTTAGATTAACTAAAGATCGAAAATTAAATCAAGAAAGAGCGGTTATGATTAGCTTAGATGCTCTTAGACGTCAACTTCTTGGTATTTTAAGTTTACCTTACAATGCTAAAAAAATTAGTTAATTACGATTGAATCAAATTAAACTAAATCTGTTTTATTTATTACTTGCGACTTTTGCATTTTTTGCAATTAGCCCTTCTCTAGTTGCACAAGATAGTAAATCAGATTCACTACTAATTTCACCTGATTCTATTGGAATTTCAACAAGTCAACATCCAATTGAAAGAAGAAAATTTGTTCGGAAAAGTGCTTTAGACTCAACTATTGTTGATTCAACTAAACGAGTTTCATTAACAAAAAGTGTCGTTTCTTACACTCAACCTATAGGAAGTAAATTATTATTTTCTGATAGTTTAGCTCGTTGGAATCTATATAATTCTGCAAGCGAATTTCTCTATTGGAACACAGGTTCTCAACATTTCAGAACATCAAGTTTTTTACGATCAACTTATTCTTTATTTCCTGCTCAATTTGAAAAAGAGTGGCGGATTGATGGTCTAGTCCATAGAAATATATTAGGCAATAGAATTAATAGTAATTTATTGTCTTTTAAGCGCTTAGATCAACTTTGGATAGATTATCTTGGTGATTTTTCTATTTATACAAAACGGTATTATGTAACAAGACCGATTACCGTTTTAGAAGCGGAAGAAGGTGACTATGGATATTTAAATGTTTTCGGAAGTTTTGTAGCTCCAATTACTAAACAACAAAGTTTAGAACTCAGTTTATGGAATAGAAGTGAAGATGAAGAATTTTTGAATTCAACCACTCAAGCTAAAAACATATCGCTTTTTTATCGTTATCAATTAGATGATTTCCATCAATTAGAATTTCACGCAGAATACATAAGTGCCCAATTTAAAGAACCTGATGGCTATTGGGTAGAACCTGTTTCTTTTTTTACCTATGATCGATTTAACAGCCGTCCGCAACGTTCGAAAGCTAGATCTTCGCTTCGAGATGCGCGTTATCATATTGATTATATTCGAGAGAATAAGACTTTATTTACTCATTCTACTCTATTTTTAAATCTTCAAAGAAGATTTGTTAAGGCAGCAAAAGATGAAGAAATAGTAAATGGCGAATTATTAAGCGCAGCAGCAGATACCGTTGACTGGAATGTAAGACAATTAGGCTTTCAAACGATTTCGACCATTAAATTTTGGAGTACTGCAACTAGTGTAACGCTCACAAGTTCTCTACTTTCATCAAATCAGCAGTTTTACGCTATGAATTTATCGGGAGGATTGAAAGATTTGTTGTGGAACGAGACAGAATTATTTATTCGTTCAAAAACACAAAAATGGGGGTTATTTTTTCAAACAGGAAGAATGTTAAATTATAATAGCATTAATGGATATTCAGGAAAATCAATTACAAATCTATTTTATCCAATTGAAAAACAAGAGTTTAACTTCAATTATTTTAGCAAATTTAAACAACAACCTCTTTACAGTAGAAAATGGAATAGCTTAAGCTTAAAGGGAAAAAATCTACGTACAATCTATCATTTTGGATCAGGATTTGGTTGGATAAAAAAAGGAGCTCAATTCACTTTGAATACAGAATTCCATGCTTCTTATAAAACAGGAGATTATGGATTAAGAGACAGTACATTTTTCGTTTCGCATCCCTATTGGAGTTCTTCATTAAGCTCAGAAGTACAAACTTCTTTTTGGAAATTTAAAACATCCAACAATCTTAGCTTGACTTATTTTATGGGTAAAAATGACTTTTGGCCAACTCAATTGATGATTTGGAATCGAAGTCATTTTTATTTCGAGGACTACTTTTTCAAAAAAGCGACGTTTGTTAAAACGGGTTTCTCATTGGCTTTCAGTCCTTTAAGTTACGCAACACCACGTTACAATATTATGCTTAACGATTGGATTCAACCCGATGAAAACCAAACTATTCCTGATTTTGTAAAACTTGATTTTGAGCTTTCTGCGCGAGTTAGAGGTCTATTTTTTTATCTTCGATGGGAAAACCTGACTCAAGGAATTCTTAATTACGGATATTTTGAGACCTATCCTTATCCGATGTTTGAACGACGCTTACGATTTGGAATTAAAACTATCTTTGTGAATTAAGGATTAAGCTTAGTACTTATTTAAAGAATTCATAGCGACAGCGTCTTCGCTGGTGCTTTACAATTAGAGTAAGCGTCCAAGCTTACAACAAAAACAAGTTCAAGCAACGGTTTATATTTGATTTGAAAACTAATCATTAGATGAAATACTTTTTGCGGGATGTCTTAATACAAAAGTATAAAAAGCACATTATTTACAATCCCAAACTCAGCAAATCAGCAATTTTGTCTAAGAAATCATACCTTTACTAAACTCTTAGAAAATAAACACCGATGAGCATATCTTATTTAACATCAGAAGCACTATCTGGATTTAAAAGAGCAAGAATTTCAACTCTAACTGCGATAACTTCATTGGCAATTGCAGTATTATTATTAGGTATGTTAGTCAGAATGGGATATAATGCCTATTACATGGCTCAAAAACTTCGTGAAATGATTATAGTAGAAGTCTTTTTAAAAGATGGATCGATGGACAAAATCAATCAATTCAAAAAAGATTTGTCTAAAAAAACTGAAATAAAAACAATCACGTATATCTCGAAAGAAAAAGCTGCTGAACGATTTTTAGAAGCATTTGGTAGCGAAGGGACAGCACTTGCCAATTTGAATTTCCTACCGGCATCGTTTCAAGTAAATTTTAATGAAAATGTGGGTACAAAACAGATTAAAAGCTTAATTGCAGATTTAGAAAAAAAAGAACTCGTTGATGAAATCCGATTTGATGAAGCTATTCTTAAAATTTTAGAGTCAAGAATCAAAACATTTGGATTAGTTGGAGCTGGTATTTCAATAATAATTATGTTTATGGCTATGTTACTGGTTTACAACACCATTCGGTTAACCATTTTTTCTAAACAACTTATTATCCGAGCAATGAAACTAGTTGGAGCAACAAAAGGATTTATTCGTCGTCCTTTTTTAGTTGAAGGGCTCATTCAAGGAATATTAGGAAGTGGTTTGGCTTTTGCAGGAATAATTGGGCTGTTTGATTACATTATTCCAAAATATATTGAACAATTAGGTGTCTTAGCATGGCCATTCGGAAAATGGTACTATTTAGCCGGAATTATGATGGGATTCGGCGCATTATTAGGTCTGCTAGGTTCACTTTGGGCAACCGGAAAATTCATAAAAGCGGTTAGAGTAAGTAATTAAAAAGATTAAAGATAGATAGATATTATATAGCGCCTGCGTCCTCGCAGGTGCTTCAAAATTTAACGTCAGCGTCCTCGCTGA
>CAZNTR010000013.1:0-37991 GCA_964575925.1 uncultured Chitinophagales bacterium | reverse complement strand
AACAAAAAAAAATTATTTATTGATTTAGATTTTATTCAAAAACCATAAATATTTTTTTGTTTCTTATTTGAGTAACATTAATCATTCTTTAATTTGTGACAAAGTAGAGTAGGGTAAAAAAAAAGCTTAGAGGTATATCTTATGAAAACGAATTTATTAATAATTTCCTTAATAGTGATACCAATGTCGTGTAATCTTTATTCTGAGAATGACAATAAACAAGCCTTAAGTGTTGATGTAGGAATAACATTATCTGTAACAGATAGTGCTGGAAACGACCTATTAGATAGCACTCAAGCAGGAGCAATTGATATCAGCAAAATCAAGCGGTATTATTTAGATGAAAATGGAAAAAAAATTGAATTTTATCATTCATATCTTGAATCACCAAGAGGAATTGTTTTTTACCCTAAACATGAATTCCAGAAAATAAACTTGTTGGCTTTTTGGATTGATGACACAAATGATCACTCAACCACTTTCATAGAATGGAATGAGGCAAGAACCGACACCATAACAGCAGATATAATACGCTTGGATATGCTTATTTATGCAGATAATATTCAATATAACGGTGTAGCTGTTAAAGATACATTACAAGCCGTATATGATCGAACCGGTTATAGATATTACCCAATAGTGTGGGAATAGAATGAATTCCTAAAACAAAAAAAGCCGCTTCATCAGCGGCTTTTTTTTCATTAAAAAACAGAATTAGTGTTTTTTAGCAGGAGTTCCTAAGTGAACACCTTCGCCATAAGCTTCAGCAACAGCTTCCATTACGGCTTCAGATAAACTTGGGTGTGGGTGAACTGCGGAAATAATATCATGTCCGGTAGTTTCTAACTCACGTGCTACAACCGCTTCAGCAATCATATCGGTTACATTATAACCAATCATGTGACAGCCTAACCACTCGCCGTATTTTTTGTCGAAAATTACTTTCACAAAACCTTCGGTATGTCCAGAAGCTTGAGCTTTTCCGTTTGGCATAAAAGGAAACTTACCAACAATAATATCATATCCTTTTTCTTTTGCAGCTGCTTCGGTTAATCCGACCGATGCAATTTCTGGTTTGCAATAGGTACAACCAGGAATATTATCGTAACGAATAGCTTTTGGGCTCAATCCAGCTAATTTTTCAATACAAACTAAAGCTTCGTGAGATGCTTTATGTGCTAACCAAGGAGCGCCAGCAACATCACCAATAGCAAAAATATTGCTAACGGAAGTCTCATAAGTTGACTTATCTACAAGAATAGAACCACGCTCAGTTTTAACACCGATTTTTTCTAATCCTAAATTTTCGATATTACCAGTAATACCAACAGCAGAAAGAACCACATCAGTTTCGATAACTTCTTCTCCTTTAGGAGTTTTTACCGTTACATAAACTACGTCGCCTTTGCGTTCAACTTTCTCAACGGTGCTTTCTAAAAGGATATTCATTCCAGCACGCTTGTAAATTTTTCCTAACTCTTTTCCAATTTCAACATCTTCAATTGGTGTTAAGGTTTTTTGTAATTCAACTATAGTAATTTTAGTTCCTAACGTATGATAGAAATAAGCAAACTCAACGCCGATTGCTCCAGCTCCTACAACCAACATTCTTGCAGGTTGTTTTTCTAGCTTCATTGCGCGTTCTGAGTTTATAATCGTAGTTCCGTCGAATTTCAAGTTAGGTAATTCACGACTTCTAGCACCTGTTGCAACGATAAAGTATTGCGCTTGAATACGTTCGGTTTCTTTACCATCAGCATCAGTAATTACAAGTTCTGTAGCTGAAGCAAACGTTCCATGTCCATAAACGACATCGATTTTATTGGCTTTCATTAAAAACTGAATGCCTTTGCTTTGCTTGTCTGCAACGCCACGACTTCTTTTTATGATTTTTTCGAAATCTGTTTTAATTTCACTTACAGAAAAGCCGAATTCTTCAGCATGTTTTAAATTTTCAAGTGTTTCTGCTGATTTTAACAGCGCTTTGGTTGGGATACAACCAATATTTAAACAAACACCACCTAAATCTCTTTTCTCTACTATCGCTGTTTTAAATCCGAGTTGTGAAGCTCTAATCGCCGCTACGTAACCGCCAGGGCCAGAACCTATCACACAAACGTCAACTGTTTTTGCCATTATGTTGATTTGTTAAATTTTTCTTAATAAACTGTTTTGCACCGAAAAATACGGAATTTGAATGGCAATTTATACGATTGATTGGAACAATTCAGCTTAAGCACCTATTAAACCCCATAGTTCAAAAGGTTTTTTAAATTCAGGCATATAATTTGATTACAAGTCTTTAATAAAGTTATACTCTTATCGAAAAATGACCGATAATTGGAATTAATTCAGACGTAATATTAGTTTTTTGAAAAATTGCCGTTTTATGTTAAACTTACGGCGCCAACCAAATTAAAATGAATACAACAAAGCGACAACTTTTACTGATTGTAATCCTGAATGCTACTTTAGGTTTCACTTTATTTTTTGGTGTTGGACAAACCGTACAATTAGTTAATACTATCTCGAATCTAACGATTCACTCATTTAATGAGTTTGGCTCTCTGTTTCAGGATTATGCATTAAATTTTTTACGCTTAGACATTAGAATTATTTTTGGAGTTCTTGCTAGTATAGGAATCGTGTTTTATGATTGTTTACTAATTATAAATTATTTTAAATCGTTTTCATTCACTACTGAAAAAACGTGTAAAAGCTGTTCAAAACGCTTAATACGTGAACAAAGATTAACAGGCGATAGAATTCTTTCCTATATAGTTCCTGTAAAGCGTTTTAGATGTGTGGGTTGTGGTCATCAGTATTTGAAATTAGAAAAAGGTGGTAATCATACACTTGATACCGTACATGATAGTAGTGATCAAGTTGAAAAAGTAAACGCTTAATTAATCTTCCTTTAAAATATTGTCGAATAATTGAGCGTAAGTTTTTTTTGTAAAGTTTAGTGTACTCCGAAAAGTAGTTTTTAGCAAACTATTCGTCGAGTTCGTAGAATTTAGAACTTTGAATCCACTTTTTGGAGTGGATTCAAAGTTCTAAATTTTTTCTTAAAGAACTTTTGATAAAAATTCCATTGGTGGTTTCCCTTCTTTAAATCCTGCTCGTAGGTATAAATTTTTAGCCGCATTATCCTCTCTTACTTCAAGTGTCACCTTACAACAGCCCCTTTTTGTAGCTTCTGCACTTGCGGCATCCAGCAGTTTTTGCCCAACTCCTAAACCTCTACTCTGTGGTAAAACGGCAAGATCATGAATATTAATTAATGGTTTAGCATAAAAAGTTGAATAAGCTGTAAAACAATTGGCAATTCCAATAGGTTCATTACCATTAAATGCTAATAAACTAAAGGCGCCTGAAACTTTTTGCAGATCCACTACAACTTGTGATAAAATATTCTCATCTAAAGCTTCGCCATTTCCCATTGGGTCTTTTGCATATTCGTTTAACAACATTTTGATATGTTCTTGATGCTCAGTATTTGTATAATCGGCTGTTATGATGCTAATTGACGACATAGAATGAAAAGAATTTGTTGGTTTATAAGTGCCCATGGTTTTGGTCATGCAGCCAGAAGTACTGCTATTATGGAGGCGCTCTTTAATAAACATAAGGATATTGAATTTTTAGTAGTTTCTGAAATTCAACCATGGTTTTTTGAACAAAATAAGTTGCCAATTACCTTTTTTTCAACAAAAACAGATGTTGGCTTGGTTCAAAAAGATGCTTTTTTTGAAGATATTCCCAAAACAGTTGAGCATTTGAATGCTTTTTATTTTAATCTAAATTCGCGGTTTAGAGCATGGGATGAAGTAATTACGCCGTTTAAACCCGATTTAATTGTGGCTGATATTTGCCCAGCAGCCTTGGATTATGCAGATTCTCGGAATATTCCATCTACTCTAATTGAGAATTTTACATGGAATTGGTTATATGAGTTTTATCCCGCATATCAACTTGAGCTCGCTCCCATCTTATCTTATATGGATTCAGCATGGAAAAAAGCGAATCTGCATATTCAAATGAAACCCTATTGTGGCGACGCTTTAAGTCATTCGAAAATCTCCGTTCCCGTTTCAAGAAAAGTAAAAGATTTCCAAGTTGCGGAAAAACTTAACTTAGATTCCGCAAAAAAAACTATTTTGATGACAATGGGCGGTGTTCCAATGGAATTTGATTTTTATGAAAGACTCAAAGAATTAAAAAATGTTCAGTTTATTATTCCAGGAGCACATAAAGAAATCAAATTTGAAGATAATTTACGCTTGTTAACACATCATTCCATCTATTATCATCCCGATTTAGTACATGCATCTGATGTTGTTATTGCTAAAGTTGGGTATTCTACCCTTGCTGAAGTTCATAATGCAGGTACACGCTTGGCTTATATTCCCCGCTATCATTTTCGGGAAACAGAACCCTTGGTTCAATTTGTAAAAGATGAAATGAGTGGTCTAGAAATTCATGTTGATGATCTGAATAGTGGGAATTGGATTTCAAGAATTGATGAATTACTTAATCTGAGTGTTAATGATTCAAAAAAAATAAATGGTGCAGATTTCGTTGCTAATGAGATGAGTAACTTAATTGCGTTATAATGTGAAATCATCATCCTGAAATAGATTCTGTATCTCAGTTAATCGGCGAGTAAAGCCTTGGTTACAAATCTAGTTATTCATTTCTTATAGGATAAAACTCTACTTTTTGTAGCCTTGTTTTTTCACTTACAGCTTCACCTGTATTATTAATCACATGAAGAATTCCTCCGCCTTGGTTTCCACTGAGATAAAACGTTGTCATGTGTTTTAGCTGAACGTTTGGGTTATCAGGAACTTCTATGGCTCTGTCGGCGAAAATAGGCCCTTCTCTGAAGGTATTATAGATTCCTAAGCCCCAAGCGTTGTGTTCTTGAACGTGGTTGGCAACTTTATAACTGGCATAGCCTTTTACATCTTTGTGTTTCCAGTCATCTTGAGTTGGTGGATCATAGGGCATTTCACTTTGGTAGAAATAGTTTTTTCCACGTTCTCCATTCCAAAGCGATTGATATTCGGTGAAATGCTCAACAAAAAGGCCGTAAACTGTTACATCTTTTCTATTTACGGTAAGTCCATTTTCTCCAAGATTAACATCCCAACCTGGACTTTTGACAGCGCTAGGGCCATGATCGGCACGCCATAACCAAAAGTGATCGGCAACTACATTATTACTGTTTATGATTATGCAGGAAGTGGCCGTTCCTGCTTTATCTGTTCCTACTCTGCAAAATAGATCAAACAAAAAAGTTGGATTTTCTGCATGAATCGCTTTGCTATTTTCTTCACCAACTTGTACCAAAACATCTGAGCGAATCGGACCGGCATCAAAAGTAATTCCAGCCAAACTTACGCCACCAACATCGGCAATGCGCATAGCTGTTTGCCCTTTTGTGGGAATGATAGATGGATAACCAATTCCTAAAATCACGGTTCCAGCATTATTCACCTCAATGGTTTCAGACAAATAATACCTACCCGGGTAATCAATAAGTGCTTTCCTTCTTTAAGTCCTTTGTTGATACTTGCACTATTATCCACGTCTTCTTTCACGATATAAACATCTTTGAAATCTATACTTTCGCCTTTTATTTGGCCATCAGTCCAATCAGGTCCTGTTACATTTGAGCGTAATGCGGGCACAAAAATCTTGTAGGTATTGTTCGCATCAACATACAAAAAAGGTTTTTCTCGAATTAATGGTGTTTTTTCGATTGTTGTGAAAGGTGGCTTTGGCCATTGTTCTTTTGGCGCATTTATAACACCTAAAAAAACCATATTCCAAACGTAATTTTCCCAGGCTCCGATAGTGCTATTTCGAGTAAAAAACTGTTGCTGTGAACCCGAAGTAATTATTCCATCAATTACAGAATTTCCTAAAAATCCACCACTACTGTATCCATTTTTTGAAAACCCCAAATCTCCTTTAATATGCATTCTTCGCATAGGAGCAGCATGTGATACAACCCAATAATTTTTCCCGTTCGTGGGTTCAACGGTCATATTTTCTGCACTTCTCCAAAAATTAGACAAAGCGGTCTGACGAACTTGTCGTGATTCCACCGAACCGCGAATGGTAACTCCTGAGGGAAGTTTTCCTAAACCTGAAATTTGTGTGTAATAACCAGCATAGACATCTAAATCATAAGTTCCAGGTTTGAAAAGTATAGCAAAACGATTTGGTCCAAATTTTCTCAATCTATGGTCTTGTAACTGAGCAACACTATCAATTAAAGATTGCATTTGCTCCATATTCATGGTATCTGAGAAGACCTAAACGTTTTTTCCAAAATCTGTTTGGCTAACCTTAATCGGTTTGGGTTGAGAACAAGCAATCGAGAATATGGTAATAAACAGTACAGGACTAAATCTAGTAACTAAAACAGTTAAATAGGTTTTCATGAGAAGCTAATTATGGAAAAAGAAGTGCCAATCCATCAGACTGTGAATTAACTAGTTTTTTTATTGAAAAACCATTGAAATTTTGCGAAAAAAGCCGATTGTTTTCGAAAATTTACTTTAATTCACAGTCTGACGCTAAAGAAGATTGTTTACCAATACGATAATTTTTCAAAGAAAAAACAAACGTCATTAGGCAAAATAGGAATCAAGAGTTGCTAAAACAAAAACTTAGTTTAGATTTAATGAGTATTTACGCTTGTTTCTGTAGTTCTAATTCCCGCCCATGTAGATTTGAGAATTTCTGATTGTAAGATTGAAGTGAATTAGAAACGCATGTACTATATTTTTAAATTACACTTAAAAAAAAAGTTCATTTGCTCTTTAGAAGTAGTGAAGTTTTAAAAAAGTCCAACGATAATTTCAAAAAAAAAGCTGTTTCTTTATTGAAACAGCCTTTAAAACGATCAAATAGAATTTAAACTCTTTTTACAGTTGGCGAATGCCAAATCTCATTTGCATAATCTTGAATCGTTCTATCAGAGGAGAAGAATCCCATTCTAGCCGTATTCATTATGGCAATTTCATTCCATTTTTCTTGATTTTTATACAAATCAGATAAGGAATCTTGCATTTCAACATAAGCTTCAAAATCGGCGCAGATTAAATAATAATCATTATCCTGAAGAAGTGCATTTGTTATAGGATGGAATAAATCAGCTTGTTCAGGGGAGAAGAATCCATCTCGGATTTGATCAATCGCACGTTTTAACTCAGCATGTTTTGAATAATATTCATAAGAGCTGTAACCTTCTCTTCTTAATTTTTCAACATCCTCTACTTTCAGGCCGAAAATGAAGATATTTTCATCACCAATTTGTTCTTTCATTTCCACGTTAGCACCATCGAGGGTCCCGATAGTTAAAGCACCGTTAAGAGCAAACTTCATGTTTCCAGTACCAGAAGCTTCCATACCAGCTGTTGAAATTTGTTCTGATAGTTCCGCAGCAGGAATCATTTTTTCAGCTAGGGAAACAGAATAATTTGGTAAATAAACAACTTTTAGTTTGTCACCAACTTGTGGATCATTATTTACTTTTTCGGCAATGCTATTTATCAATTTGATGTGCATTTTTGCCATGTAATAACCAGGTGCTGCTTTTCCACCAAATAAAATTGTTCTTGCTTGAATGTCTGCTTGAGGATTGTCTTTAATTCGATTGTATAAAACAACTGCATGTAGAGCATTCATTAATTGACGCTTATACTCGTGAATACGTTTAATTTGAACATCAAACATTGAATTTTCATTCAAGTCTATATTCATTTTTTTCTTCACATAAGTAGCTAAACGCTTTTTGTTATCTAATTTGATGGCACTAAACGCTTCTTGGAACTTCTTATCAGTTGAGAATTTCTCAATTTTACGTAGTTCATCAAGATGAGTAATCCAGTAATCTCCAATTTTAGAGCTAATTAAGTCTGCTAATTGAGGGTTGCATTGTTTTAACCAACGTCTTGGAGTAATACCATTTGTCTTGTTAGTGAATTTATGTGGCCAAAGATCAACATAATCTTTAAACAAAGTTTTTTTCAATAACTCGCTATGAAGCGCTGAAACCCCGTTTATTTTACTTGAACCCACAATTCCCAAAGATGCCATACGAACATCTGGTTGGCTTCCTTCGCTAATGATTGACATTCTGCGAATCAAGTTGATGTCTTCACCTAATTCAGCACGAACTTTATTTAAGAATCTATTGTTGATTTCATAAATAATTTGAAGATGTCTTGGCAATAAATGGCGCATTAAAGCAACAGGCCAACGTTCAAGTGCCTCAGGCATTAAAGTGTGGTTCGTGTAATTAATGGTTTTTTCAGTAATCTGCCAAGCTGTATCCCAATCCAAACCTTCTTCATCAAGCAAAATGCGCATTAATTCAGGTACGGCAAGATTTGGATGTGTATCGTTACATTGAATGGCAACTTTTTCAGGTAATAATTCCCAATTAGAATGCTCTTTTCTAAAACGACGTATAATATCTTGAAGCGTTGCACTTACTAAGAAGTATTCTTGTTTTAGACGTAACTCTTGTCCCACAAACACTTTATCGTTTGGATATAAAACACGAGAAATATTTTCATGTAACTCCGTTTCACGAACAGCATTAATGTAATCACCCTGATTAAAAATTTCTAAATTGAAATTTTTCGAAGAAGATGCTTTCCAAAGACGTAAGTTATTAACGATTTCGTTTTTAAACCCTGGAACTGGTGTATCATAAGCAACAGCTTCTACAACATCGGTATTTGCCCATTTAAAACGTAATCTTCCCTCTTTGTCAGTGTATGGAACAGATTCGCCATAAAAGTGAACAGGGTAATTAACCGTTGGTCGAACAATGTCCCATGGGTTTCCATAACGTAACCAAAGGTCGGGGCTTTCTTTTTGGAAACCGTTAACAAATTTTTGATAAAAAATCCCATAATCATAACGAATACCATAGCCGTAACCAGGAATTCCTAAAGATGCCATGGAGTCTAAAAAGCAAGCTGCTAAACGACCTAAACCGCCGTTTCCTAAACCTGCATCCCATTCCGCATCACGAATTTCTTCATAATTAATTCCTAAATCTTCTAGTGCTTTTTTGGTTTCGTCTAAAATTCCTAAGTTAATAAGTGCGTTGTCTAATAAACGCCCAATTAAGTACTCCATGGAGATATAGTAAACACGTTTTACGTCTTTTTTGTAATAAAATTGTTGTGTGTCAATCCATCTTTCGTGTAAACGGTCCATTACGGAAAGCACTACACTTTTGTATAAATCCCATTCTGTTGATGAATATTCATCTTTTGCTAAGGTATATTTTAAATGACGCTGAATGTCAGCTTTTAAGGACTCTATGTCCATGCCTGAAAACGGATCTACGACAGCGGTCTTTTTAGCCATATTGTTAGTATTAAGGTTGAGTTAAAAAACATTGAAAAATGCAGTATTTATCGGAAATACTCAAAAAAACTTTGTGTAAGCGGTTTTTTAGGGCTTATTCCACAATTTTTACGTTAGGTTAAATTAAGGAGTAAATAGTAAAATCAGGTTTAAATCGTGGCTTTGTAATACTTACGGGATAATTTAAGCTTAAAAATGCTTCATAAGCAGCTAAAGCAACAAAGTCTTGTTCAAAAAGACCAAAAACAGAGGAGCCACTTCCGCTCATTGCCGAGTAAATGGCTCCAAAATCATACATTTGGTCTTTAAAATCGCCGATTCTTGGTTTAAATGGAAACACCGACCTTTCCAAATCATTTTCTAATAAATAGCGCCATTCATCAAGTTCTTGGCTTGAAAGCACTTCCAATAGGGAATACCCTCTTTCAGATTCAGGATAGCAGTTTTGATACGCTTCAATGGTTGAGGATTCAAAATTTGGATAAACTGTAACTATCCAAGCATCAGGTTGAATATCGACCGATTTCAATAGTGTTCCAATGCCCTTTGCAAAACAAGGTTCGCCTTTTAAAAAAATAGGGACGTCTGCACCTAAATTAGCGCCAATTTTAACAAGGTCTTCTGCTTCAATACCAAGTTTTGCAATTTGATTAACCATTCTCAGTGTTGTAGCAGCATCAGAACTACCACCACCTAATCCTGCGCCCATCGGAATTCGTTTTTTAACATCAATTTTTAATTCAGGAATAGAAAAACCAAGTTTTGTTAGACTTTCTAGTGCTTTATGAATTAAGGTGTCTTGCTTGTTATCTAGAAGAGGATTTCCGTAATTAACCTGAGTTGTTTTGGCTAATTGCATGCGGATTTCATCAATCCACTCTATGAAAACAAAGCCTGTTTCAATTTCATGATATCCGTTTTCCAGACGGTTTAAAACATGAAGTCCTAGGTTAATTTTTGCGTATGCATCTGATTTCCAAATGGTATTCATTGTTCAAAAAACTAAGTTCAAAAAACTAAAATTAATATATTTATTCTGTTTGTGATGCTGAATCTATTTGCGTTTTGTAAGAAAGCATAAATTGATAGGCAGCCTCATATTCATTGGGGATTTCGCCATTTAAAATAGCTTCTTCAATTGCTTTTTTGACGATTCCGACTTCTGGTCCAGGCATTAGGTTTAATGCACGCATGATATCTTGGCCTTTAACAGGGGGCTTCCAATTTCTGATTCGGTCTTTTTCTTCAACTTCACTAATTTTTTGTTCAACACGATCGAAGTTTTCAAGAAAACGAACAACTTTTCGTTGATTTTTTGAAGTAATGTCTGCACGACACAAATTCATTAAATCGTCGATATCGTCTCCTGCATCAAATAATAATCGTCGAATAGCACTATCGGTTACAATTTCATCTACCAAAGCAATAGGTCTTAAATGGAGGCGAACAAGTTTTTGAACATATTTCATGCGATCATCTAAGGGCAAACTCAAGCGTCTGAAAATACGTTGTGTCCATCTTGCGCCTAAAACCTCATGCCCATGAAAAGTCCATCCCGCTTTTTCATCAAACCGTTTTGTCGGTGGTTTTGCAATATCGTGCATTAATGCGGCCCAACGTAACCAAAGATTTGTCGAAACCTCAGAAATATTGTCCAAAACCTGCAAAGTGTGCCAAAAGTTGTCTTTATGACCAATTCCATTTACTTCCTCAGCGCCTAATAAATCAATCATTTCGGGGAAAAATTGTTGGAGAAGTCCAGTTTTAAGTAAAAGTGCAAATCCTATAGAAGGTTTAGGAATCATCAAGATTTTGTTGATTTCATCACTAATTCGCTCTGCTGAAATAATCGATAAACGAGGAGCCATTGCTTTGATTCCAGCAAAGGTACTTTCTTCAATAATGAAATCTAGAGTACATGCGAAGCGAACGGCTCTGAGCATTCTTAGAGGATCGTCGCTAAATATAATTTCAGGATTTAATGGAGTGCGTAAAATTTTCCGTTTTATATCTTCTAAACCATTAAAAGGATCGTTAAGTACGGCTTTAGGATACTGACTTAAATCCCAAGAAAGAGTATTAATTGTAAAATCTCTTCTATTTTGATCATCCTCTAATGTTCCGTTTTCAACAATAGGTTTTCTCGAATCTTGAGAATAACTTTCTTTGCGAGCTCCAACAAATTCTAAATCATAACCTTTCCAATGAATATGAGCCGTCCCAAATCGTTTAAACGTCGATATATTTTGAATGGCAAGAAGTTCGGCAGTTTTTTCCGCTACAGCAATTCCTGAACCGAGGGTTACAAAATCTAAATCTGTTCGTTTTGTGTTGGCACTTTTTTTGATGTAATAATCTCTGACAAATCCGCCGATTACAAAACTCCGCTGATTAATTTGAGCAGATGCTTGTGAAACCGCTTGTAAAATTTGTAGAATTTCTGATGGAAATATGTCGGAAAAATCGAAATGATTGGCTGTAATCATATTGAAAAGATACGTATTTACTGATGAAACAGATAAACGAAGACGTTTTTAATAGATAATTTGATCAAATTTACTTTAATATTATCGTTTAAATAAAATGAAGTCTTGAGTTTACATAAAACTTGATTATATTCATTCTTTGTACAGTCCTAACATTAGATTAAAATTGTTGAGCTATGGAACTGCCAAGTAGATGGTTGATTGCAACCGATGGTTCAAAATATGCGAACCTTTCTGTAGAATATGCCGCTCAGATGTTCAAATTTCTTGAGCCTAAACCCAATGTATTAATTATACACGTAATACCTGATCCTTACGACACGCAAAGTCGTAATCCATTGACTGCGTTAACTAAAGAAAAAGAGCGTGGTAAGCAGATTTTACGTGAAGCCAAGGAGCGTTTTATTGCTGCTGCGGGAGAAGCTGAAACTGTTTCGACTATGGTTGCAATTGGTGAACCGAGACAAGTAATTGTAGAAATTGCTAAAGGTAACCAAACCGATCACATTATCATGGGAGGGTCTGATTATCGTTGGAAAATCACAGATTTATTATCAGGTGGCGTTTCAAATTATATTCTTCATCATATGCAGTGTGTTATTACGGTAATTAAATAATTTCTTCTAGAACAGAAATTATTGCCAATTTATTAAATAAAAAAAGCCCTGAAGATATTTATTCAGGGCTTTTTTTATTTTTTGGAATGGTTGAGAAATTTTATTTCACAATACAATGGTCGCCAATATGAAGAATACCAGTTGCATTTTTTACAGAAGCAAAGTTCCCAATTGTTGAATCGTGAATATCAGAAGACTCAATTTTGGTGTTTGTTAAAACAATCGAATTAACAATTTTACTGTTGAATACATGGGTGTTTGCATCAATGGTCACATTAGGACCAATATGAGAATTAGAAATTTCTGCATCTTTAGCAATGTAAACTGGTTGTGTAAACGTACAACCAGTGTATAATTTATCATTGATTTCGGTTTGCTCTTTTTCGGCTATTACCCCGCTAGTTTCTAACCAAGCATCAATAGTTCCGCAATCAAGCCATTCATCAACTGTTGCCGATTTGAAAACTTTTCCATCTTTTAAAAGACGATCTAAAGCATCGGTTAGTTGATATTCATTTCCATGTCCTGTAACATTGTTTTCCAACAAATATTCAATTTCAGCTTTTAAGTTCTCTCCTTTTTTGAAATAGTACACACCAATTATGGCAAGGTTTGAAATGGGTTCAGATGGTTTTTCGACAAAATCGGTAATTCTTTCACCTTGGTGAATGGCAACGCCAAAACGACGAGGATTTTCAACTTCTTTTAACCATATAACGCTGTCAGCATCATCAACCGTTACTTTTGTTTTAACATCGAACAGCGTATCTGCAAAAACTACAATAATTTCTCCTTCAAGTTTATCCGCTGCACAATAAACGGCATGAGCTGTACCGCGGGCAATATCTTGTTTGTAAAAAGAGGATTTTGCGCCAAATTGGCCACATAATTCAGTTAATCTTGTTTTAACATCATCTCCGAAATCTCCCAGAATAAATACGATTTCTTCAATATTTCTGTCAAGGGTTTTGTTAAACGTCTCAATGATTCTCTCAATAATCATTTTTCCAACCACAGGTAACAAGGGTTTGGGTGTCGTATGTGAATGTGGACGTAACCGGGTTCCCTTTCCGGCCATTGGAATAATTAATTTCATTATAATTTAATAGGGTTTGTGATTAAACTTTAAAAAGGTTAAGATACCAAGTATTGTTATCTTCCCCGAATCAAAAAAATCGAATAATGTTTCAGTTTATATGGTTTATTTTCTGAGTATTGAAATCTTTTTTCTTTTCACACTAGCTGTTTTAGTTCGCTATTCCCTATTTCGACATCGTTACTTTTTGCACATGGTGCAATTAAATGGGTATAAATCTAACGAATTTTGGACGTGGATTAAACAATTTTGGTCGAGAGATATAGTCCCTTTTGAGTTCTATTTTATTTACATTTTACTTGCCTTGCACTTAGTAGTATATAAATATTTTACGCTAAGCACACACACTTTAATACTTAGTTTTGCGGTTTTATTCTGGTTTTTATCAATAAAACGATATCGACAAAAACAAAAAAAAGTACTGAGCTTTACTCCAAGAATGCTCCGCCAACTAATAACATCGGTAATACTTGCTCTTCCTGGTTTAGTTTGGGGATTCACTACAGCCTATTCAATTCCTAGTGAATTTATTCACCCCACATTTTTGCTTTCATCAATTGCTGCAACAGGATTCTTATCTCCCTTTTTTATTTTGTTGGCAGGAATAATCAATAAACCAATTGAAAACAGCATTCAAAAGGGGTTTAAAAAACAGGCTTCAAAAAAAGTAAAACAGTTTTCAGATTTAAAAGTTATTGGAATCACAGGTTCTTATGGGAAAACTTCAACAAAGTTTATGATTCGTGATTTACTGAATGAGCGATTTTCTGTACTGGCAACACCGGGAAGTTATAATACACCAATGGGAATTTGTAAAGTAATAAATCAGGATTTAACTCAAGCTCATCAAGTTTTAGTCTTGGAAATGGGGGCGCGTTACAAGGGCAATATTAAAGAATTATGTGAAATTGCTCCTCCAACTATTTCAGTAGTTACGAATGTTGGAAAAGCACATCTAGAAACATTTGGATCGCAACAAGCCATAGCAGAAACAAAAGCGGAATTGGTTCAAAATATGGCATCGGGTGGAGTCTCATTCTTAAACGCTAATGATTTGCTTGTATTAGGAATGTCTCGAGTGACAACTTCTCAAATTATTACGGCAGGAATAGATTCGGGTGATTACCAAGCAACAGATATCCGCTATGATCAAAATGGATGTTCATTTACTGTAATTACACCTGATGAACAGACCGTAGCTATTAGTATGCCATTATTGGGTGCGCATAATGTTCAAAATATGGTTTTAGCAATTGCTTTAGCTCATTATATGGGTTTGCGCTTAGAAACAATTGCCCTTGCCGCAAAACGTATGCAGCCTATTGAACACCGTTTAGAGTTAAAAAAGCAAAACGATATTTTAATCATTGATGACGCATTTAATTCAAATCCAGTTGGTGCAAAAAATGCTGTAGAAATATTAGCAAAATTCACGGGTGGCAATCGAATTATTATAACTCCTGGAATGGTTGAATTGGGCGAAAGAGAATTTGAAGAAAATGAACTGTTAGGTCGTGAAATAGGGAAATATGATTTAGAAAAGGCAATCTTTGTTGGGCAAAAACGATCAGAGCCTTTGGTAAAAGGTTATTTAGCTGCTGGTGGTAATCCTGAAAATATGGAAGTAGTTTCTTCTCTATTTGAAGCAAACGAATTAATTAAGCCACAATTAAAGGCAGGTGACATAATAATGTATGAAAATGATTTACCAGACTCTTACAATGAATAGTTACTTTTTTTAAACAATGAGCGTACCTCGAAAAGTAGTTTTTAGCAGTATATTCATCGAATTCGGATAATTTGATAGGGTGTAAACCTTCAGAATCGATTTTTCGAAGTGGACTCAACATTCATTTTTTGCGCAACTTTAAGAATTAGACTTAAAAATATTGGTATTGAGTTTACTTATTTGCTAAAAATAGAATTTAAATGTCAGGCATTCACCTTTCTGTGTGAGAGCTTTATATGTAAACTAGAAAATAGTTTTTAGCAAAATATTTGGTAAATCAACAGGATTTGAAAAGATTCAAAGCCAAAAAATCGACTTTTAGGAGTGGACTTAGGTTTTGATAGACACTAAAATGGGAGCATAATTTTTAAACCGAACTAAGCTTATAAAATAAGTTTCACAAAAAAGAATTATTCATATCTAAGTGCATCAGCAACTTGAATTTGGCCAGCTTTTGCTGAAGGAAACCAACTTGCAAGTAAACACAAGGCTAAGCAAGAGATAATAATGGTAGAAACATCTCCAAAATGCACAGAAATTGGATAGGCATCAATAATAAAAGATTCTCCACCCACTAATTTTACAAATCCCCACTTTTCTTGCATAAGACTAAGTCCTAAGCCAATACTGCCTCCAATACCACAACCAATAATGCCAATTAGAAAACCTTGTAATTGAAAGGTGTGGCGTATTTTTGCAGAGCTAAATCCCATCGCCATAAGAATTGCAATATCCTTTTTTTTCTGAATCACTATCATGGCAAGGGAGCCAATAATATTCAAAATAGCAACCAAAACAATAATCATAAGTATGGCATAAGACGCCCATTTTTCAATTTGCATGATATCATAGAGCGGTTTTTGCAAATCATACCACGTTTTAATAGTAAAAGAGGAACCGAGCCTTTTTAGTAATAATTCTTTAATGGCAAAGGCATCATCTTCATTTGCTAGTCTAATATCAACTCCACTTAATTCGTTCTTCAAGTAGAAGAGACGTTGAGCAGCGGCTAAATCAACTAAAGCTAGTGGTCTGTTTGCGATTTGTTGCATGGTAAAAAAACCATTAACAGAAAAGCTTAATAATCTGGGACCACTAAATTGGGTTAAACTTCTTCGTATTCCATCAGCACTTAGAATAGAAATTTCATCATCAAGATATAATCGTAAATCTCTAGCTAGTTGTTCACTAACAACAACTCCTGGTACTTTTTCTTTAACACCCAGAAAAAGATTTCCACTACTTAAAGAATAAATACTTGAATCCGTTTCACTAAAAACGCCACGAACAGCAGTAACATATTCATTCCGACCTGATCTACTGATTAATGCATTTCCTTCCACAAAATATTCTACGTGAATAAATTTTTGAAATAAAGTTGAATCAAAATCAAGTAAATCTTTTTTAAAATATTTCTCACTTCTGTGTTCAATTCGAAGATGTGGGTCATTGGATAATAGTAAAACCTGTATTAATGAGTAGAATCCATTGAACACAGAAAGCACGATAATCAGCAAAGCGGTTCCAATGGTTACACCAGTTATACTTATCCACGTTAGCGTAGATATTAACGAAATGTTTTTCTTCGAAAACAGGTATCTAGAAGCGATTATTTGTTGAATATTCATGAATTGTGCACTAGTATGGTCTATCAGATGATTAGTCAATGCGTTATCAAAATGCAATCGATATTAAATAAATTGTGTATTTTAAAGTACGAATAACCAAAAAACTAATCTTAACGGGTTTTGTCGTGATAGAGGAAAAAATTATTTCACTTTTGGATGCAGGTCGTTTCAACGATCCATTCTCAATCTTAGGACCTCACAAATCTAAAGATGCCAAGACATATATAATTAGATCTTTTCAACCGTTTGTAAAATCGGTTCAAATCATTTTCCCAGATTCAAAGAATCCTGTGAATATGAATAGAGTTGGGGAGTCGGCTCTATTCGAGGCTGAAATTAAAGAAAAAGCGTTTAAAGAAGGGTATATGTTAAGAATTGGAATGCCTGATGGTTCCAGTCTAGAAAAATTTGATCCGTATTCATTTGGCCCGCAGATAACTGGCTTTGATTTGCAAATTTGGGGTGAAGGTAATCACGAAAAGGCTTATAGTTTCATGGGTGCTCATCATCTTGAAATTAATGGAATTAAAGGAGTTCAGTTTTGCGTTTGGGCACCTTCTGCTAGTCGTGTTTCTGTTGTAGGGACCTTTAATAATTGGGACGGTCGCTTGCATGTTATGAGAAAATATCATGACCAAGGAATATGGGAGATATTTATTCCTAGCTTAGATGATGGAACAGTTTATAAATATGAAATCGCATCACCATTTTCTGCAGTTCCTTTCTTAAAAGCAGATCCGTATGGGTTTTCAACAGAACTTCGCCCAAAAACGGCAAGTATTGTTACTTCTTTAGATAAATACGTATGGAACGATGCTGAATGGGTTAAATCACGTCAAAAAAAACAGGGTTTAGACGCCCCTATTTCTATTTATGAAGTTCATCTTGGTTCTTGGAAGAAAAAAGGGCAAGGGGATAACGATTTTTTATCATATAAAGAACTAGCAGTTGAGCTTATTTCCTATGTAAAAGATCTTGGTTTTACACATATTGAATTATTGCCAATTGCAGAGCATCCGTATGACCCCTCATGGGGATATCAAATTACAGGTTATTTCGCTCCAACAGCTCGATTTGGCAAACCTGAAGAGTTTATGTTCTTTGTTGATCAATGCCACAAAGAAGGAATTGGTGTTATTGTTGACTGGGTTCCTGCTCACTTTACAAAAGATGACCATGGCCTGCGCTTTTTTGATGGAACACATTTGTATGAACATGCCGATCCTCGCCAAGGTGAGCATAAAGATTGGGGAACAAATATTTTTAATTTCGGAAGAAATGAAATTGTTAATTTTCTTGTATCTAATGCCATGTTTTGGATTGATAAATATCATATTGATGGTATTCGTGTTGATGCAGTTGCCTCTATGCTCTATTTAGATTATTCAAGAGAAGAAGGGGAGTGGATTCCTAATAGATTTGGTGGACGTGAGAACTTGGAAGCTATTGAGTTTCTTAAAAAGTTTAATATGGCTGTTCATAAAGCCTTCCCGGGTGTTGTAACATTGGCTGAAGAGTCAACAGCTTGGCCTATGGTTTCAAGACCTGTTTACATAGGGGGTCTTGGTTTCGACTTTAAGTGGAATATGGGATGGATGAATGATACCTTAAAATATATTGAAGTTGATTCTTTATTTAGAAAGTATCATCAGAATCAATTAACGTTTTCAATGATTTACGCTTTTACTGAGAATTTTGTACTTCCATTTTCTCATGATGAAGTAGTTCATGGAAAACGTTCTATGATAAGTAAAATGCCTGGTGATGATTGGCAAAAAGCAGCAAATTTGAGAGCATTAATTTCGTATATGTATGCACATCCTGGAAAAAAATTATTATTCATGGGTACTGAGTTTGGTCAATGGGGCGAGTGGAACTCAAATTCTGAACTAGATTGGCCTTTGTTGAACTTCGAAAGACATGTAGGAATCAAACAACTTGTTGAAGATTTAAATAAATTGTATGTAAATGAACCGTCTTTGTATGAAGTAGATTACGACTGGGAAGGTTTTGAATGGATTGACTTTTCCGATGCAACCAATTCTATAATGTCATTTATTCGTTATTCAAAAGACAAAAATAGTGAGTTGGTTTGTGTATTTAATTTTACTCCGGTTGTACATCAAAATTATAAAATTGGACTTCCAGGCCAAGGGGAATATACGCCAGTTTACAATAGTGACCATGAAAGATATGGCGGAAGTAATGTTTTAGCTCAAACTTTAAATGTAGTAAAAGGGGAATGGCAAAATCAACCGTATCATGCAGTGGTTTCAATTCCACCTTTAGCTGCCATGTTTTTTAGAAAAAAATAACCTTAATAAAAAGAATTACACAAATGAAATTTAAGCGTTCTGCGGGTACATTAGTACACCCCACATCGTTTCCGACACGATACGGAATTGGTGACTTAGGCGTTTCGGCTAAGCATTTTTTAAACTTTTTATCTGAAACCAATCAGTTTGTTTGGCAAATTTTACCATTAGGACCAACTGGTTATGGTAATTCGCCTTATGCAAGTTATTCAGCTTTTGCTGGAAATCATTATTTAATAAGCCCCGATATTTTAGCTGATAAAGGTTTGTTAGATCAAGCGACATTAAGTAGAATTGCCTTACCGATGGGAACGGAAGTTCCTTATGAAAGAGCTTTTGATTTAAAAGATAAATTGTTTGCTCAAGCAGCTCTATCTTATTATTCAAATCAGTCTGCTTCTGAGAAAAAAGCCTTTACAGCGTTTAAAAAAACAAATTCATATTGGTTGCCTGATTATGCTTTATTTATGGCTTGTTCAGAATATTATGGTAAACAACCTTGGAACTCATGGGATGATGATATTCGAACTAGAACTAAAGATGGTGTTAAAAAGTGGTCAAAAAATCTAAAAGATAAAGTGGATTATCATTTATGGCTACAATATGAATTCTTTAATCAATGGAACAATCTTAAATCGTATGCTAATTCATTAGGGATTCAAGTTATTGGCGATATTCCAATTTTCGTTGATCATAATTCATCTGACTGTTGGTCGCATCCAGAATTTTTTGAAGTTGACGAGGCTGGAAATCGTCAATTAGTTGCAGGCGTTCCACCTGATTATTTTTCTGCAACGGGTCAATTATGGGGAAATCCACTATATCGTTGGAAAGTTATGGAAAAAGATGATTTCTCGTGGTGGATTGAACGTTTTAGACAAATGTTCCACCTATTCGATGCAATTAGAGTTGACCATTTCCGTGGATTTGACGCTTATTGGGAAATTAAAGCTACTGAAAAAACAGCTATAAATGGTCGTTGGGTAAAATGTCCAGGAATAAAATTATTCGATACAATTTTACACAAATTAGGTGATTTACCAATAATAGCAGAAGACCTAGGAGTCTTAACAGAATCTGTTATTGAATTGCGAGATAAGTTTGCATTCCCAGGCATGAAAATTCTTCAATTCGGCTTTGCTGATAATGCAGGAAATTCATTTTTACCTCACAATTTTGATACGTCTAATTGTGTTGTGTATTCTGGTACTCACGACAATGACACAACATTAGGTTGGTATGAACAAGGTACAGAACTTGAAAAACATCGTGTTCGTGAATACACAAGATCGAGTGGTGCAACCATAAATTGGGAGCTTATTAGACTAGGTATGTTATCTAATGCTGTCATGTCAATTTTCCCGTTGCAAGATTTTATGAATTTAGGAACAGATCATAGAATGAATTATCCTGGGACAAGTTCTGGAAACTGGAAATGGCGCTATACTCCTGAAATGCTTGAAAATGTGAATAAGTCATTGATAAAAAACATGATAGCAGTATCTAACAGAGATGTGAATAATCAGGCTACAGATGCTAATATTGTTATACTAATGACGGAAGATGCAAATTAACTTTAAAAAAAGCATAAAAAACCCTATTTTATAGGGCTGAAGCTTTTTTGAAGTCTTTTAAGAAGGGGCTGTCTCAAAAAAAAATTCCAAATATGGAATCTAGCTCTTAGCAAATTTGAATACAGTAAATTTAATTTTTGCCCTTTTCGAGACAGCCTTTCTTTTTTATGTACAGGTTCCCAATAAGCTTTGTTCTGAAATAATTTTATAAACGCGATTATACTAAAACCATGAAAGTACTTTACGCTGCTGCTGAAATTTCTCCGTTTGCCAAAATGACAAGCACAGCCGATATGTTACGTTTTCTTCCAGCTTCATTGCAGGATAAAGGCTACGAAATTCGGATTCTACTCCCTAAATATGGTTCGATTAGCGATAGAAGAAACCGACTTCACGAAGTTATCCGCCTCGCAGGTATTGAAGTTGAAGTTGGTGATAAAATTGAAACAATGCGCATTAAAGTAGCTAGTATTCCTAATGCTAAACTTCAGGTTTATTTCCTTGATAATGATACCTATTTCAAAAGAAAGCACATGTTTTTAGACGATAAAAATCAGTTTATTACTGATAATGATCAACGTCTAACAATGTATAATAAAGGAGTTTTAGAAACCCTTATTCGCTTGAACTGGAAAGCTGATATTGTTCATTGCCACGATTGGGTTTCGGGTATTTTGCCACTGTTGATTAAAACCAAATATGCAGATAATCCTTTATTTCAAAATTTAAAAATTATATATAATCTGCATACTCCTGAACATTGGGGTTACCTAAATCCTGAAATAATGAACTTATTAGGCATTTCAGACATTGATACGTCTGATATAACAACTGATGGAAAAATTGACTTCGTGAAAGCTGGGATTAAGTATGCTGACTTTGTAGTAACAGGAAACTACGTTAATAAAGAGTTTGAGCCACTCTTTGAACAATTTGCAATTAAGCCTGTCGTTATTCAAGGAGCTCCAGCAGATGTTTCACAGAAGTTCAGTGATTTTTATAAAGAAATTACCAGCGACTTAGTTTAATAATTTTAAAAGATTGTATTGTATATGAATAAGGGATTTCTCCCAATTCTAGCTTTTATACTATTGCTAAATTCCTGCTCGAATGATTTACCTCTAGGAGGTGGCGACTTGCCATTTTCTTCCGAAATAGTTGTTGATTCTCTTGCATTAGCAGGAACAGCAATTGTCAACTATAACGATTATATCGGCAATATGGGGTATCTAACGGTTGGTCAGTTAGTAGATCCTGCGTTTGGCGATTATCGAATATCTACAAATTTCAAACCCGCTCTGCTATCTTATTCAACTGCGATTGATACCTTAACCAAGGAAATGCCCATGCGCTTGCGATTTATCATTTCCAATACATTTGGAGATACTACCGCTGAGAATCAGTATCAACTACTTGAAATAAATGAGCTTTGGAGAGCCACGGAATTAAAACAATCTGATTCTTTAAGCACAAATCCTGTGGTAATGGCGGATAATATCATTGTACCAGCTACAATTGATACTTTTTATGTAGCATTAGATACCACTTTTGCCCGAAAATATGCTGAATACTACTACACGTACACAGATTTGGATTCAGACACCTTGCAATTAAGGTCTGAATATTACAGTATGAATATGTTTGGTTTTCAATTGAAGCCAATAAATGTTGGCTCCATTAATATGTTTGTTTCTACAAATGTTAATCTTCAAATAGAAGATGTTGAAAATGATACCACGTATTCTGTTTCAATGTTGGCTTATGCAAATACAATTTCTGTTTCGAATGAATTAAATTATAATATAGCTGATCACATAAGTCTTAATTCTTATAATCAACGATTATTAAAATTTGATGTAACTGTTGTTAATCGTGATAGCTTGATATTAAACGGTTCTGCATTGCCAACTAAAAGCTTATCTAAAGTTGAAATTATTTTCTATGAAGATACTTTACTAATTGGTAGCCAACGACCAGAGACGTTTAGGAATATCGGAGCAAGTACATTGTTGGTCTTTGAAGCAAGTTTAGATAATATTGCAGATCAGTTGTTACTTAATTCGCCAAGTTTTACAGCTTCCAAAATAAACGGTCGTTATGGAATTAATGTGACATCATTTATTAATGGATTTATTGCTGGTGAAATTGAAAATGATAGTAGAGAATTTTATGTAACAGTTAGAGGAAATGATGGTTTTTTTGCAAATACTTTGTTATTTGGAGAAGGAGCTGGTCAATTTAGTCCAAAGGTAATTGCAACCTATAGCAGAACGGATGTAAAATGATACATTACAAGTATTTCAAAACTCTAACAGTACTAATAATAGCCACCTCGATACAACTAAATGCGCAAAATAGTGCTTTTAGTGAAAATAAAACGGCTTCATTTTATAGTTCGTTTGGATTAGGATCATTGAAACAATCATTCTCACCTTTTGCTGAAGGAATGGGAGTAGCTGGCGTGGCGGTCGATATAACACGGTCTGCTAATTTTTCAAACCCTGCTTTATTAAGTGAATACTCCTTTACAACGGGCTATGGTGCATTTGAACAGTCATTGTATATGGCTTCAAAAGATGGAGCCACGGCAAGTTATTCCGATTTTAAGTTCGATGGGTTAGGCTTGGTTTTTCCAATTATAAAAAGAAAGCTTGGAGTCGCCTTATCATTTAATCCAATTTCTACAATGAATTATTTTGGAGAACAAGTTGGGACTATTCCAGGCGATACCACCATAGTTTCGAATAATTACACTGGTGTTGGTGGTTTAAATGAATTTAAGACGGGTATTGGGTATCAATTGACCAACCATGTATCAATCGGTTATGCTCCATCATTTCTTTTTGGTTCAATAAAAAAAATGAAGACTACTCTTTTTCAAGATCTGAGTTACAGAGCAACTTCAACTGGAACAAATGATTTTTATTCAGGAATTTCTCATGAATTTGGCTTGAATGTGTATAAAACGTCCATTTTTTCAGAGTATGATAGAATAAATGTTGGCGTATCTTTTCGTTTACCCACTTCAATTGATGTATCAAGAACAGGTGAAAACCTACTCATTAATGTAAGTTATGAACAGCCTGTAAGTTCTCCTTTATTGGATACAAGCATTGATATGCCATTTAGTTTGAAAGCAGGTATTACCTATAACTATTCAAATAATTGGTTATTAAGCAGCGATGTCGTGATAGAAAATTGGAGTGCTTTTAAGTCATTAGATAGGGGCTCTTTAGTTTCTTACAAAGATCGTTTACGAATTGGCGCAGGAGTTGCCTATATTCCTGAGGTTCGTTCTTCTAGTAGTTACTTGTCTTCTATTTCATATAGATTAGGTGGCTCTTTCGATTCGGGCTATTTTTCAGTAAACAATACGAGAATAACTCGTCTTTCTGCTAACGCCGGCATCTCTTTTCTTTCTGCATTTACCGCCTCATCGGTTGATTTGAATGTTGAATTTGGCATATTAGGGATGGGACAGACTGAACTTGTTCAAGAAGAATTTTTATCTTTCAAGTTCGTAATAAATTTATCAGAATTCATGTTTTTTAGACGACAATTACAATAAATAAGACCAAACACCTATGAAAGTAAGATTACTATATACTCTATTCGTTGTACTACTAATGGCATTGCCTAGTGCTACTGTATTTGCACAAGACGAAGAAATTGAGGAATTACCTTATGGTTTAGATCCTCTTTCTGTGTATTCGATATTTCAGGAAAGCTATAAAACTAAAGATTTTGAGCTCGCATTAATGTATGGTATTCCCTTAGCAAGAATTTATCCTAAAGCAATTGAAGGGATAGATCAATATTCTGGTGCAGATGTTTTAGATAAAATTATCGACATATTTGCTTCATTATCAGTTAAACAAAAAGATCCAATAAAGCGAACTGCTATGTTAGACTCATCATTAAAATATTTTGATATTGTCTTTACAAAATACACACCTGAAGAAATAGATATGTTCAATTGGACACTGAAAAGAGGTAGATTTTATCAAGAACATGCAGACTTTATTACTGGTGGTGGCTCACAAGCTTATGACGATTATATTCAACTAATTGATAGTGATACGCAAAAGATGGCCGAAATCGGTAGTGGTTATTATATACAAGCAACGTTACAATATTTAGTGGCTCAAGGTGAGCGTGATAAGGCTCTTGAATTAATAAATAAAGTACTTCCATTTGCCGACGAATCAACTAAAACATTTATTGATAAAATTCAAAACCAATTATTTAGTGATACAGGTGATAGAATTACATTTCTTGAAGGCAAATTAGCAGAATCTCCTAAAGACATCAAAATATTGAAAGAACTTTATGACTTATATCAAAAAGCTGGAGACTTGGAAAAAGCTAGAGAGACAGCTAAAGTGATGTATGAAGTAAATCCAACTTTCGAAAACTCAATGATGATGGCAACTATTCTAAAAAAGAATAGTGATAATAAAAGTTCAATTGTAATTCTAAAAGAAGCTTTATCTAAAGCAAAGAGCAATATTGACAAAGCTACTGTTTATTATGAACTAGCTGACTCTTATTTGTTAGTCGAGGATTTAAAAAAAGCACGGGATAATGCTAATAAAGCTATTTCAGAGAACGATAAATGGGGTCAACCTTATATAAAATTAGCCGCTATTTATGCTCAGGCTGTAAGTTCTTGTGCATCATCAAATATGGAACGTGAAGATAAAGTAGTCTATTGGTTAGTACTCGACCTATTAGATAAAGCAAAGCAAGTTGACAATGAAGTCGCTTCACTAGTTAAAAATTTATATAAATCCTATTTGCCTGTTACACCTACTGCTGAAGAGAAATTCTTCAAAGGTTGGAAAGCTGGTACAAAAATTAAAGTTGATAAGTCCTTACGTTCTTGCTACGATTGGATTAACGAGACAACCACGATTAGGTAAGCAACTAAAAATGTAAGGCTATTAATTTAACAGTATATTTGGGCGAATCATTTATGATTCGCCTTTTTTGCCTTAATGATTGATAACTATATTATTTGTTTCAGGTTAAATCTGAAGGGAGTATCGTTGAAAAAAAATAAACCTATGCCACAAAACTACTCTAAAAATCAAAATAGATCGAATTCCAACAAGAAAAAACAAAAAAAGAATAAAGTAAAAGGTAGTTCTGCCAGATCTAATCAAAAAAATGGTAAAACACCAGACTTTCTTCGTAACGAACATGTAATATTCGGTGGTCGATATAAGGGTATTCTAGAGGTTAGCCCTCAAAATTACGGTTATGTTAGAGCTTTTGATTTTGAATTTTCAACTCTACCAACAGATCCATTCTTATTTCCAGATGAGGTTCATCATAATAGCTTGAGAAGTGGGTTAATTATTGAAGGGGAGACGGAAGTAGATCAACGTGGAAGTAAGCATGTTGCTACCATTGAGACGATAAACGGAAAGCCTGCTAAAGAATGGAATAGGATTTCTAAATTTGAATTTCAAAAACCTATAATGCCTATACAACATATTGTGCTAGGCCAAAAAGCTGATGATTATGAATTAAGAGTTATTGACTTAATTTCACCTGTTGGAAGAGGGCAAAGAGGTTTAATAGTAGCTCCTCCAAGAACTGGGAAAACAGTCTTACTTAAAAAGATTGCAGAAAGTATAGAATCAAATTATCCCGATATTGAATTAGCGATTTTGTTAGTTGATGAACGCCCCGAAGAGGTTACAGATTTTATGCGAACGACTTCAGCAAAAGTATTTGCTTCGTCTAACGATAAACACACAGAGTCACATGTGAGAGTTTCTGAAATGGCTCTTGGTTATGTGAAAAGAAGAGCAGAACAGGGTGCTGATACGGTTCTTTTAATAGACTCACTTACACGAATGGGGCGCGCTTACAATGCAATGCAGAGTAATAGTGGTAGAACCTTAAGCGGTGGTTTAGATATAAGAGCATTAGAAATTCCAAAAAAGATTTTTGGTTCAGCTCGTAAAATTGAAAATGGAGGATCCTTAACCATTATTGCTACTTGTTTAGTGGAAACAAATTCCAAAATGGACGACTTTATTTTTGAAGAATTTAAAGGTACAGGTAACATGGAACTTGTTTTAGATAGAGATTTAGCAAACGATAGAGTGTTCCCTGCAATAAATATTCCTGCATCAGGAACTAGAAATGAAGAAAAATTCATAAAAGATTCATTGGAAGAAAGAAATCTTGTTAGAAGATACTTACTTAAAAAGAATTCAAAAGAATCTATGGTAAGTTTATTGCAAGTGTTAAAAAGAACAAAAAGTAATATTGAACTGTTAAATCAAATAGCAGCCAATTCATAAAACTAGTTATGACATTCGGTAAAATCCATATAAGCCTTGTCTTTTTATTTTTGAATGGATTTTATTTGGGTGTATCACCATTGATTGCCCAAACTAGAGTAACTACGTCTATTGTTCAAAATACATGTATTGGTGATATCAATCCACTAATTGGTTCATTTTACACACCAACAGCTTTTAAAGGGCTACTAGGTTACAATTTTGGTATCGAAAAGAATTTAGATGACAATGTAACATGGTTGTTAGAAATTGGATTTGGAGATTTTGAGAGCACCTATAGCCCTGCTAGATCTGATGTTTCAATAGATTCATATCATATTCCTGCGAATGATGAAAAAAACCCAGACAGAAACTCATATAGATATATTTTAGGAAAATATTCCAATATAAGCTTTTCTTTAAATTGGACATTCCTTGAAATGAGTTTATTCGATGTCTATTTAGGATTAGGATTAGGAATAATGGAATTTAATCTTTCAGACTTAGATGGAAGAAATTTGAAAGAAGTAAACATAACTCGTTATATTAATGAAACCGTACCTAGATTGACTCCAATTATGCCTCTTACAATGGGGATTACTTTCTTTAGTGGTTCATCTTTTACGGTAGTGTATGAGACTTCATGGATATTTACAAATACAGATTACCTTGACAATGTTGGATTTTATGGAAATCCTGATTCAGATTCAATTTTTAGAAATCAAATACGAGTGCGTTATCAAATTTTTAATAAATAACAATTTCGGTTAATAAGTTGGAACTTTTGGGTCAACTTCAAGTGCCCATTTATTAATTCCACCTAAAACATTTGTAACCTTATTAAAGCCTTTTGATTTTAAATAGGCTGCCGCTTGCCCACTTCTACCTCCAGATCTACAATAAAGGATAATCTCTTTGTCTTTATAATTCTCTAACTTCGTGTATTCAAGTTCAAATTTGCTTAGTGGAATTAATATACCCCCTAAATCAGAAAATACTTTTTCATGAACTTCTCTAACATCTACTAGTTTAAAATCTTCTTTTTTATCGAATTTATCCTTTAATTCCTGAACGGTAATTTCTTTATATGTAGGCATATTAATTAGTTTTATATCGTTCTAATGTAAACTGATTACCAAGATACAATTTTCTTGCTTCTTCATCATGAGCCAAATCATTAGCTGTTCCTTCTTTTAATATTTTCCCTTCAAACATAAGATAGGCTCTATTTGTTATCGCTAATGTTTCATGAACATTATGGTCAGTGATTAAAATTCCAATATTTTTTTTTACTAAGGATGCAATAATTTCTTGAATATCTTCTACCGCAATCGGATCTACGCCAGCAAAAGGTTCATCCAATAATAAGAACGATGGATTTGTACTGATTGCTCGTGCAATTTCAGTTCTTCTTCTTTCTCCACCTGACAAACTATATCCCAAAGAGTTGATTACTTTTTGAAGGGAAAATTCTTCAATTAGTTTATCACTAGTTTCACGAATTTCAAGTTTGCTTAGATTATAGAATTCTAAAACGGATTCGATGTTCTGTCTAACTGTCAAATTCCTGAAAACACTTGCTTCTTGAGCTAAATAACCAATTCCATGTCTAGCTCTTTGAAACATAGCTTCTTTAGTAATTTCTGTTTTATCAATAAATATAGAGCCTTCTTCTGCACCAACTAAACCAACAATGATATAAAAAGTGGTAGTTTTACCTGCACCATTAGGACCTAATAGTCCAACAATTTCACCTTGATTAACATGAATGGAAACGGAATCAACAACTTTACGCTTATGATAATACTTAATCAGATTCTTTGTTGATATCGTTTTAGTCATTTAAACGAATTGGAAACTTGATCGAAAACCGATTTGAAAAGTAATAATCCGTCATCGGAGCCTATAAGTTTTTCAACCGCTCTTTCAGGATGTGGCATCATGCCTAATACATTACCCTGCAAATTACAAATACCAGCAATATTATGAATGGCGCCGTTTGGGTTACTAACATTGGTTTCTAAGCCGTTTTCATCACAATAGGTAAATACAATCTGATTATTATCTTGAAGTGCTTTTAACCCTTCATTATCAATAAAATAATTTCCTTCACCATGAGCAACAGGAATTTGCAAAATTTTATTTAAATCAATTTGAGAAGTAAACGACGTTTTTTTTGACTTTACCTTGATATAAGTTTGTTTACATACGAATTTTAATTGTTCATTATGTAACATTGCACCGGGTAATAAATTTGATTCGAGTAAAATTTGAAATCCATTGCAAATCCCAATAACTTTTCCTCCATTATTAGCAAATTCAGTAACTGATTTCATAATTGGAGAATATTTGGCTATAGCTCCACTTCGCAGGTAATCACCATAAGAGAATCCACCAGGTACAATGATAACATCGGCTTGTTGTAAATCAGTTTCTTTATGCCAAATAAACGTTGCAGAAGCACCCAAAATATGTGCTGTTGCATGATATGCATCATGATCACAATTTGATCCAGGAAATACTAAGATTCCAAATTTCATATTAACTTTGAATTTCTGTTAGTAAAAAAATTTCTTCCAAAATACGTACAACTTTTAAGCAGGCTTCTATATCACCACTAAAGACAATAGACTTTCCTTTTAAATGCGCTTCCTCTACAATAATATTTGCTTTTGAGAAAGAGTATCCAGTTGCTTTTATGACTTGTTCAATAACTTCATCGAAGCTGTGAACAGCATCATTGTATAAAATACAGATCCAAGGAGAGTTTTTGTCTGTATCAACATCAAGTTCTGGTAATGTAGAAACAGAAATCTTTTCCATTGTTTTTATAATTTTATTAAATCAAATCGATAATCTTCCATAACCAGATTTGCCAATAATTTTTGACAAGCTTGATCTACGAGTTCGTTCGCTTTTTCTTCAGATGCTGCTTCAACGGTTAACTCAATAAACTTCCCTATTCGAGCCTGATTAATAGTATTAAACTCGAGACTATGCAAAGCATGAAGAGTGGCTTTGCCCTTAGGATCTAATATCGATTTACGAAGCGTTATATAAATATTGGCTTTGTACATAAAAGAATGGTTGAAAGATTTATATTCATTATAAAGTTAAGTTTATTCCGATTGAAATGCAGAATAATCCTTTAAAATTTTCTCAATAATTTCATCTTTAATACCTTTACTAATATCATAAGTTCTTAGGAATCCCCATCGTTTTAGCCACGTTAATTGTCGTTTGGCATATTGCCAACTATTTGTTTTTATTCTTTGAATAGTATCTTCTAATGATTGAGACTGCTTAAAAAAATCTTCCCATTCTTTATAACCGATTGAGTTAAAACCAGGGTCAGTGAATGAGTAACCTTTTTCTAATAGATTTACAATTTCATTTAGCAGACCATTCGATACCATTTGATCAATTCGGGAATTAATTCTTTCTTTTAAAACTTCTCTTGATACTGTTGGATAGATAACAAACCAATTATTGGGCTTAGAAGTGACATTTGTGGTGTGAAAACTTGAAAATGGTTTGCCAGTTTGCATGAAAACATCTAAAGCTCTTAAAATTCGTTGTTTGTTATAACCGTCCATTTTGTGAGCGTAGGTGGAATCAATTTGTTTTAGTCGATTGTACAAAAATTCAATTCCCATTTCATTTAATTCATTTTCAAGTTGAATTAAGTTTGATTCATTACTTTCTGGAATCACATCAAACCCAAATAAAATTGCTTGTTGATATAGAGTACTACCTCCTACAACAATCACCGATTCATTTGACTGACTTTCCCATTCAATAAATCGATCTAAGAATAGTTTTGCATTTTCAGATTCTTTAGGATCTAGAATAGAAATATTTTTGTATCTGAGCTCAGATAAATAGGAATTTGTTGGTTTAGCCGTACCAATGTTGAGATATTTGTAACATTGTCTTGAGTCAGCTGAGATTATAGTTAAACCCATTATCTTACCTAATATATGCGCAAGCTCAGATTTACCCGAAGCAGTGGGTCCAACAATTAGAATTTTTTTTTTATTATCGCCCAACTAAATCTGTCGCACTTGTTAAATCTTCATAAATACCGTTTCTAAACTCGACTCTTGACCAATTTACTTTTCTAGCATATTTAGAAGTTGACCTTGCATCAATATAGAATAAATCTGCAATAGGAGTGGCACCTGTAGTGTCTGCGGCCATAAAGTAAACTAAGTTACCTCCATCACTGTTATATGCCCAAGCAGGTTTACCCATAAAATTATAGTTAAGAACTTGCCCAGGTTGATTTACTAAGTAACGACTTAAAATATCACCATTAGTGTCCCATATTACTAACTCAGGTTCTACATTAGGCATAGAATGAGTAATAGCAAGTTTGTTCCCATTATTATTGTATTTCATATAAAGTGATCTTTGCCGTTGTAGCGTAGACCATGTTACAGAACTTGCTTTAGGATAAATTTGAGATAGATTTTTAGTTTTTAATTCAATAAATCTAGAGCCAATAGTAGGTGGTAATTGAACAATTTTGATTTGTCTGTAACTGGCATCAGCTATTGCGAAAACGGAATCTTTGGTTGTTGATGGTTCAAATGCAAACATTTGTTGTCCAAAAAAACGATCGCTAAAACCGTACTTTACGAGAGAAGGGTTAAACGCCATTGTACCGTCACCACGAATTATGTAAGGTGAATATGGAATTGCGGCCCAAAAAGGCGCCCAAACAATATAAAATTGCCCATTTGCTGAAACGTGAAGATGATTATTTGAATCCGTTGTTGGTTTATCTTTATAAACATTTGTTCTACGATCTCCAGAGCTGAATGTCGTAATAATTTCGCCTAAATCTTGATTGACTGAGGAGAAACTGAATTTAATTAAGTTTATAACTCTGCCAGAATAGGGTACATCAACGGGCTTGGTTACACCTGGAATATCAACATACTCATCAAAGTGTAAAACAACATAACTGTCATTATCAATAAATTTAACTGCACGTTCACCTTCAATTGGGAAGTTCCAATGAACCAAAGATTGATATTTTTTGTTTAAATCAGAAAAAAATTGAAGAGTAGAAGTTCTTCTATTTTGATTAATTCCTACTATTTGTTTGATAAATAGTTTGTTGTATGCAGGATCAATAGTATTATATTTTTTGAGTGCAGCAACTGCTTTAGGCAATGAATCTCCCTTTACATATCTACTAATATCATACGTATTATACCATTCATTATCAGCTTGTCCATAGAAAGAAGTTGGAGTGCCGATATTTCCAAATCGTTCAACTTGGTAGGTTGTATCTGTCTCTTTATACTCCACATTAAGTAAACGTAATTCACCTGAGCCTGTAGCATACATAAATACTGCTGGATATTTTGCTACATCAGTAGGGTCATAATTTAGTGGTTGCTGACACCTAGATACTGTAAGAACTAATAAAAATAAAACGAGTAGATTTCGCATTGAATCAAATTTATAATGGGGATAGTAACAAATTTGTTGTTAACGAACATGAATTCTAAATAGGATTTAATTTAATTCGTAAAGAAATTCTATGAGTATTTCCTAAATCTGAATTAATTCCAGAAAAAGAGCTCATGCCATAATCTAAATTCAGCCTTGAAAATCCTAATCCAAGGCCGACAGTTGGTGAAAATGTCATTTTCCCTTTATCGTCAAAATAGAAGTCAGTTAAACCTCCTCTTACTGAAACTAGGTTTTTAAAAGAAAATTCCATGCCAACATGTGGTTCAAAGCTAGTTCTTCCAACATTTAAGTAATAAGTTTGCAAGTTCTCAAATCGAATATCTGCATCTGCTACAGTAATAATTTCAAAAGTATTTTTTATTGGTAAAATAAATGCAGCACTTAATTTCACCGTGGGTAAAATTTGTTCATTTTGACCATTGGGAACAATATCATTAAAATTTTCTAATCCTTTTAAAGCTTGTTTGTTTGTTTGCCAAAACTTGAACATCGTTGTGATGTCTTGAACGGCAATGCCCCAAGCATAATATTTGTCACGTTCTTGAATACCAACATCTAAACTATAACCCCATGTTTGTGCAAATGGTCCAATTTTACTGTGTAATACTTTAAAACTTACACCCCAAGAGTTGTTGTTATCTTCGCTGAATGGCTGTGCATAACTAATTAAAAATGCTAAATCAAAGGCACTAAATGTGCTAAATTGTGCAGTTGGGTTTGGAAGAGGTTGTCCGTTTGCTTCATTCCATGCATCAAGTGTATTTTGAATGCCATCAATAGCTTGCCGCATAAAGCCGACTCCAAATACGCCATCTGTATCATTAATAGGAAACCCAGCTGATGCGAAATCATAGCCGACCACACCATTAAAACGTTCAGAATGCATATACATAAGCTCAATTTGAGTCAATCGAGAAAGACCAGCAGGGTTCCAATAGACTGAAGTCGCATCGTCAGCAATTGAAGCATAAGCACTTCCTAGGGCTAATGCTCTTGCACCACCTCCAACACTCAAAAAATCTCCCCCATATTTTCCAACAGAAAATGTTTGAGAACGAAGAGTCCCAGAAAATGTTAAAAAAAAGATAAGTACACTAAGAAGCGAGCGAAGATTCATGAAGGTAAAATAAGGAATAAATGGTTTTAACCACAATTATGAATAAAATCAATCACAATTGATGCCAGATAAGAACGCTTAAATTTAGATTGAAGTACAGGGAAATTTAATTTTATTGATGGATGTCTTATTTTTGCAATCTCAGCAGCTTTTATAGGGTCAGATTCAAAAAATCCACCAGATTCCTTTGCTAATTCAGCAATCCATCCATTTGTATTCGTAATTACAGGAATTCCCAAGCTTAATGCATCAAATAATTTATTTGGTGAATTTGATTTCAAGATTTTCCAATCGGAAAATGTTACCAAACAATAGCTTACTGTTGGCATAATCTTTCGAATTTCGTTTCTACTCAGTTTGCCTAAAAAATGGATTTGATTAGAGGAAGTATGTTGATTTTTCCATTGTTGAACTAAACTTTCATGAATTCCAAATCCTGCAATAAGTACTTGCACTTCATTATCTTGGCATAAAATAGTATCAAAGAACTTAAGTAGCCAAGGAATATGGTTTGCTTTGCCTAGAGCGCCTTCATATAAATATATTTTCCCAACTGAATTTACATGGCATTGAATTTTTTCCTGATTTCCAAATTCAGTAAATCCGTTTGGAATCATACTTAATTTTGAAGTAGGAACTTTTTTTTGTTGTTCTAGAATATCATTTGCCATCGGTGATAAGCAAATAATCTTGTTAGCCGATTTATATAAAATCTGCTCTATCCAATAAAGAAATTTGCTTAATATGGAGTTCTTTAGTCCAAGAACTTGAATAGGAAAGTCAGGCCATAGGTCACGAAGTTCGAAAATCCATTTTTTTTGAGTTATTTTATGTTGAATTAATCCAATTAAGCCAGTAGTAAGAGGAGTTGAGCTAATATATGCGATGTCGTATTTGTCAGGATTGTCTAATAGTTTTAGAAGTGCTTTAAATGAAAATCCTAAAAAAGCATATAATCTGCGAAAGAAAGAAAAAGAATTTTCATAAGATTGATGAATTACCGAGATGGTAATATTGGGATTATTTGAAAAGTCTGGAAGTTGTGTTTTATCAATAAAATACGCATCAGAGCAAATGATCCATACACAATGGCCCTTTTTTGCCCACTCATGTACAAAGTCCCAACTTCTTCCTGAAGCGAAGCTATTGTCTGGTGAACCGAAATACTGTATCACATAAACTATTTTCATGTGGCAAGCATACTATAAACTATTATAATTTGCACTTTTTCTGCATGATTCATTGAATGGGAACTGCTATATTAGGGCATATAAAAACCAAAGAATTAAACTTCAAGAACATCTATGAAATTCAGCATATCGAGTAGTGAACTTGTAAAAGGCTTAAACTCTGTAATAGGAGCCGTACCCAGCAAAGCTACCTTAAATATTTTAGAAACCGTACTCATTGAGGCAGAAGATCAAATCCTTCGAATAAGTGCAACTGATTTAGAGATTTCAATTGTTGAGCAAGTTCATGCAGATGTTGAACAACCAGGTTCTGTTTGTTTACCTGCAAAACGATTATTGGAAATCTTAAGACAATTGCCCTCAATTCCTATTTATTTCGATGTAGATGACAGAAATAATGTTCGCTTTAAAACAGATAAAGGTGAGTATAAATTAGTCGGAGAAGATGCGTCAGATTTTCCCGAACTTCCACAAATGATTGATGGTGTTCAGTTTGAAACAACGGTGCAGATTATAAAAGAGTCAATCAAAAAAACAAGTTTTGCTGTATCCACAGATGATTTTCGACCAGCAATGATGGGTGTTTTTTTTCAATTAGGTGCAGAAGAGTCGAAATTAGTTGCAACTGACGGACATCGTCTAGTTAAATTGACAAGAACTGATTTAGTATCGGAAAACCCTCATAATTTTATTGTACCAGAAAAAGCATTAAATCTAGTTGGAAAAGCACTTACTGGTGAAAAATGTTCAATAGTTGTTACCAAAGAACATGCTCAATTTATATCTGATTCCTCTTCGATAATTACTCGTTTAATTAATGAAACGTATCCCAATTACGAAGCGGTAATTCCACGTGATAATGAAAAAGTAATGATTGTTGATAAACAAGAGTTATTATCAACGGTAAAACGTGTTTCTGTTTTCTCAAGTACAAACACACGTCAAATTCGTCTTACTTTATCAAACGGTTCGGTTGAAATTCAGGCAGAAGATATTGATATGAGTAGTGAAGCTAAGGAAGCTGTTCCATGTGAATATTCTGGCGACCCAATGATGATTGGTTTCAATGCGAGGTATTTAGCAGATGTTTTAATGAATGTTGAAAACGAACAATTAACGTTTGAATTTTCAACTCCAAATCGAGCCGGTGTCGTTCGTCCAGCAAAAGAAGATGAGCATCAAAAAATGCTTATGTTGGTTATGCCGGTAATGCTAAATTCTCATGCCTGAAAAACAGCAGATTTCGCCATTGGTGACCTTAACAACAGATTTGGGAACAAGTGATCATTATGTCGCCGTTCTCAAAGCTGTTATGTTAGGAATTAATCCTGCGATTCGGTTTGTTGATATTTCCCACCAAATACCACCTCAAGATATTATGGCATGTGCTTGGGTTGTAAAAAATGCAGCATTTTATTTTCCTGAAGGAACAATACATCTTGTTTCTGTTGACCCCACAACAGGTACAAATCGAAAACCTTTAGCAGTAAAAATTAAAAATCAGCTATTTGTTGGTCCAGATAATGGGGCATTCTCTTTAATCGCTGATCAAGAAGAAGCAGAAATTTATGAACTAAGTAAGGAAGATTTTTTGGGTGAATTAAGATCGAACACCTTTCAGGCTAGAGACATTTTTGCTCCAATTGCAGCTCATTTAGCAAGTGGAGTTGCATTAGATTGGATAGGAAAAAAAATCGATTCTATGATGAATTATAGATGGGCCATACCAACTGATGATCATGATAGTTTAAATGGCTGGGTAGTTCATATTGATAGATTTGGAAATTTGATAACCAATATTTCAAAATCTCTTGTGAGTTCTGCCTCATCTGGGCGAACTAGTAAAGTATATGCTGGAAATACAATAATAACAGGGATTACTTCAACGTTTGCCAATGTTCCAGAAACTGAAGCACTAGCCTATTTTAATAGTTCTGATATGTTAGAAATTGCGATTAATAAAGGGAATGCACAGCAAATGTTAGGCGTAGAAAAAGGGTCATCTGTAACGGTTTTGTTTAAAGATTGAGAGGCTAAGTACTAATTTTTTTTTAGAATTGACATTCAATAGGTGCCTTACAAGAGGCATTTTTTTGTTTTACTTATGGCCTCACATTTTTGACTATATTGCGTAAGAAATAATTTTTAAAATGATAAAAGAGCCAAAAAAAAAGAGAAGTTTTAATCTGTTACTTTTTTATCAGATTTAAGAAAATATAAACACAGAATAGTTTAATAATGCAAAAATGATACAAATTCGTTCTCCAAAAAATGATCGGGAATCAATTGAAGTTCCAATAGCAATGGCGAATTTACAAAAAGCTTTTAATGGAACGGTTTGTTCAAAAGCTGGTGATGAGTTTAAAATTTCTCAAAATATATTGGATTTATTAGAGGATTCTCCAATAGAGTCCTCAATGGCTCAACTTACAAATCATTGGAAACTAACAGCTACGATGTATGAAGACTTATGGCGAACAAAAGCCTTGAGTTTGATGTCTGGAGAAGATTTTCCAATTACAGAAGAGCAACGTTTATTGATTGAATGGATAATGCCAAAGGCTGGAGGTGTTTATTTAGATGCGGGATGTTCAACCGCTTTGTACTCAAGAGCGTTATTGAAGCATCAAGAACAAGCTCAAGTTATTGCCTTAGATTTTTCCATGGAAATGTTACTAGAAGCTAGACGTCGTTCAATTGCTGATTCTGTTCAGCCTTATTTATTTAGAGCCGATGCTTCACAAATGCCTTTTTTTACTGATACTTTTGATGGAATTGTTTGCGGAGGAACGTTAAATGAATTATATAATCCAACAAAAGTTTTACACGAATTCAGACGTGTTATTAAAGCAGATGGCGAAGTTTTTATGATGTACTTATTGAAAGCAGATTCTTGGTATGGTAAACTTTTGCAGGAGCCAATAAAATTAAGTGGAATAAAATTCTGGACTAAAGATGAATCGAATGAGTTATTTGAGCAGGCTGGATTTAATGTATCACGGCAAATAGTTCGTGGAATTGTTTGTTTTGCAAAACTTGTTTCTGCATAAAATT